>QHTS01000360.1 GCA_003220905.1 Gemmatimonadota bacterium
TCACCACACTGCGGTTTTTCTGGACCGCACCCCAGGACTCGGCCGCCTCGGGCTCCACCGGCTATCACGGGTTCTTCTACCATTTCCTCGACATGAACACGGGGGCCCGGTTCCAGCAGGTGGAGCTTTCGACCATCGACACGGCCCTGCTGCTCGCCGGAGTCCTCACCTGCCAGTCGTACTTCGACGCCGCGGATCCGGTCGAGACCGAAATCCGTGGGCTCGCCGACTCGATCTACCGGCGCACCGATTGGCAGTGGGCCGCTCCCCGCGTACCGCTCGTCGCCCTGGGATGGCACCCGGACGGCCCTGAGCGGGGGTTCCTCGGCTACGACTGGCGTGGCTACAACGAGGCGATGATCCTCTACATCCTGGCGCTCGGCTCGCCCACCCACGCCGTCGCCCCGGCCGCGTGGACCGGCTGGACCGATGCGTACCAGTGGGGGACGTTCTACGGGCAGACCCACCTCGGGTTCGCCCCGTTGTTCGGCCACCACTATTCGCACGTGTGGATCGACTTCCGGGGCATCCAGGACGCTTACATGCAGGGCCGCGGGATCGACTACTTCGAGAACTCGCGCCGCGCCGCGTACGCCCAGCGTGCCTACGCCTACGCCAACCCGGGCGCCTGGCGCGGCTACAACGATCGCATCTGGGGACTCACCGCCTCGGATGGGCCGGGTGACCTGACACTCACGATCGACGGTCGCCGCCGCCAGTTCCACAGCTACTGGGCGCGTGGGGCGTCTTTCACCGAGAACCCCGACGACGGCACCATCGCCCCCACTGCCGCGGGCGGCTCGATCCCGTTCGCACCCGAGATCGCGATTCCCGCGCTGTACGCGATGCGCCACACCTACGGCGGCGACGCCCTGTTCTCGACCTACGGCTTCCGCGACGCCTTCAACCCCACGTTCACTCAGACGAGCGCCGCCGGCTGGTTCGACGTCGACTACCTTGGCATCGACCAGGGGCCGATCATCGCGATGATCGAGAACTACCGCACGGGACTCATCTGGAGGCTCATGCAGGGCAATCCTCACATCGTGCGGGGACTGTGCCGCGCGGGGTTCACGGGGGGATGGCTTCAGAGCAAATGTCCTCCGTGAGCTGTCACGAGTGAGATCGTGCACGGGTGTCCCCAGGCTAAAAGCCTGGGCCCTGCACGGCACTGCCCCTTTAAGGGCAGTGCGCCTCCGGGCCCACCCTTGAGGGTGGGAACACTGAAGTGCCGTTGGGCTCCTCTGCTGGTGCTGTTATTCTTCGCGCTGCTACAACAACGGCATACATCGAGTAGCGAGCCCTACGAGATGATAAAGCGACTGGCGGTGCTGACGAGCGGCGGAGACGCGCCCGGGATGAACGCGGCGCTCCGAGCCGTGGTACGTGTGGGAGTGTCGAGCGGGCTCGAGGTGATCGGCGTCCGGCAGGGCTACACCGGGCTGATCGAAGGACAGGTCCAGCCGCTCGGGCCCCGCGACGTCGCCAGCATCATCCACGTCGGCGGCACCATGCTCGGCAGCGCCCGGTGCGCCGAGTTCCGCACGCCCGAAGGGCGGAAGCGCGCGCTGCAGGTGCTCGAGCAGAACCGGGTCGAGGGGCTCGTCGTGATCGGGGGTAACGGCTCGCTCTCCGGCGCGCACGCGCTCTCGCAAGCCGGGTTCCCCGTGGTCGGCGTCGCCTCCACCATCGACAACGACCTGAACGGCGCCGATATCACCATAGGTGTCGACACCGCCCTCAACACCGCGCTCGAGGCGATCGACCGGCTGAAGACCACCGCCTCGTCGCACCAGCGCGCTTTCGTGGTCGAGGTGATGGGACGCTCCCACGGCTATCTGGCGCTGATGGCCGGGATCGCCGGCGGCGCGGACGTGGTGGTCATCCCCGAAGTGGAGAGCGACCCGGACGCGGTGGCGGCGGGATTGCAGGACGCCTACGCCCGTGGCAAGCGGCACGCCATGGTGGTCGTAGCCGAAGGGGCGAAGTGGAACGCGACGGCCCTGGCCAGCTACTTCGCCAACCACCGCGACCGGATCGGCTTCGAGCTCCGCGCCACGATTCTCGGGCACGTGCAGCGCGGCGGCGGACCGGGCGCGTTCGACCGGTTGCTGGCCAGTCGCACGGCCGCGGCGGCGGTGGACCTCCTCGCCGCCGGGGGGTCCGGCGTCTACACGGCCCTCGTGAAGGGAGCGATCTCCGCGCTGCCGCTCGAGCGCGCGCTCGTCCCCAAGCCGCCACCCGACCCGGAGCTCGTCAAGCTGGCGCATCGGTTGGCGCGCTGAGGCACGGGGCCTAACGTTTCTTCCCGATCCACTCCCGCACGTCCTGCTCCAGCAGGTCGAGCGGCAGGGCACCGTTCCGGAGCACTTCGTCGTGGTACGCCCGGATGTCGAACCGCGGCCCGAAGGCGGCGGCCGCGGAGTCGCGCAGCTCGCGGAACTTGAGCTGCCCGATCTTGTAGGCCAGGGCCTGGCCGGAATTCACGATGTAGCGGTCCACCTCGACGACGATGTCCTGCTCCGCCTTGGGGGCGTTGTCCTTGAAGAAGTCGATCGCCTGCTGGCGCGTCCACCCCAGGGCATGAATCCCCGTGTCGATCACGAGTCGCACGGCGCGCCACATTTCGTAGGTGAGCTGGCCGAACTTGGAGTATGGGTCCTGATACATGCCGAGCTCGGGCCCGAGGCCCTCGGCGTAGAGCCCCCAGCCTTCGACGAACGCGGTGTAGCCACCGTACCGGCGGAACTCGGGCAGAGCGTCCAGCTCCTGGGCGAGCGCGATCTGCAGGTGATGGCCGGGCACGGACTCGTGCAAGCTGAGCGCTTCCATCTCCCACTTAGGCCGTGACTTCACGTCGTACGTGTTGACGAAGAAATACCCCGGGCGTCCTGCCTGGAGCGAGCCGCCCTGGTAGTACGCCGTGGTCTGCGACTTCGCCATGAACGACGGGATGGTCGTCACGCCGTACGGCAGGCGCGGCAGCTTGCCGAACAGTTTGATGAGCCCCGGGTCGGCGCGCTTCGCGATGTCGCGGTAGGCGCGCACCAGGCTCGCCGAGTCGTCGTAGAAGAACTGCGGGTCGGTCCGAAGGAATCGCGCGAAGTCGGCGAAGCTCCCCTTGAACCCCACGCCCGCGATGACGCTGTCCATCAGCGCCCGGATGCGTTTCACCTCGCGCAGGCCCAGCGCGTGGATCTGGTCGGGCGAGAGCGAGGTGGTGGTGAACTGCCGGACCCGATAGGCGTACCAGGCGGCGCCGTCGGGCAACTCGCGCATCCCGATCGACTCCCGCGTCTTCGGGATGTAGGTCCCCACCACGTAGTCGTACAGCTTCCGGTACGCCGGCGCTACACGCTGCGTGTATGCGTCGCGCCCCGCCCGCGTGAGCCGCTCGCGCTCGCTCACCGGGATCGTCTGGGGGAACTGCGCGAACGGCCGGAGCAGCGGGCTCGCCATCGGGTCGTCGGGCGTGAGCCCGCGGATCTGGTCGGGCACATCGCGCAGCGTCACCCGCGGCGGCGTGATGCCGGCCTCCAGTCCTTTTCCCAGGAGCGCGATGGTCTGATCGACCAGTGCGGGGACGCCGTTCAAGCGCGCCACGATGTTCTCGTAGTCCTGAACGCTCGTCGTGGGCATCTGCGCCAGCAGCCGGCCCACGTCCTGCTGCACGCCGCCGAGCTGCGTGATCGCGA
Organism: Gemmatimonadota bacterium; assembly: GCA_003220905.1. Lineage (GTDB taxonomy): Bacteria > Gemmatimonadota > Gemmatimonadetes > Gemmatimonadales > GWC2-71-9 > AG41. The sequence continues at coordinate 3,696 of QHTS01000360.1, forward strand.
GGTACTCGTCCTTGAAGCGGGTGCCTTCGATCTGTTCCTCGAGCCCGCGCCGGAACAGATCGTAGTTGAGCCGATCGGTGGGAGACAGGCGATCACGTCGGATCGTTTTGACGACGGCGAGCGGGTCCTCGCGCTCCCGTTTGCGCCGCTCGATCGCCTGGAGCGAGTGGTCGGTCCACCGGGCGTTCTGACCCGGGTAGCCGACGTACGTGGCGAACTCCGGAAACTCGGTCATCACGTATTCCCAGTTCAGCCGGAACACCGCGCCCAGGCGCGCGCTGTCGCTCAGATTCCGCGGATTCGCGGCCAGCTCCGCGTAGCGCGCGTGAAACGTGAGGCCGGGACCGGAGGGTGGCTGCTGGGCGGACGCGAGCGCCGCCGCGAATAACAGACACGTGATGGCCATCAGACCGAGTCGAGTCATGGTAGGACTCTCCGAAGCAGATCCTTCGCGCCTTCGGCGCTCAGGATGACAGGCTCGCTCGCTCCGCGAAGAAAGAGACATTTTCTCAAGGCGCCCCGCGGCTTGTCATCCTGAGCGAGCGCGCGGTACGCGCGCGAAGCGAAGGATCTGTTAGTGTGCCGCTATTGCGCCGTCTCCGGCGAAGGCCGCCGCAGCTCGGCGGCCCGAGACACGATCCTGGGCACGTTGGCCGCGCGGAGCGCCGCATTCACGGCCTGCAGGTCGCGACCCAGGACCGCGCGCAACGCGAGGAGCTGACGCTGGAGCTCCGATGCGAACATGCGGTACACGTCGTAGGCCTGCGCGGGCGGTCGGGCATCGACGCTCGCCACCATCCCGCTCAGCCCGCTGATCCGCTCCACCAACTTCGGGGGAAAGTTCAACGGGTCCTGGAACGACCGGTTGCGCACTTGGTAGAGCTCGCCTTCGATCGCGGCGAGCCGGTCGGCCAGCGTCCGGGTGCTCGAAGCCAGGCGTGTGGTGTCGGACGCCGCCTGGAGCCGGTCCTCGAGCTGGGCCTGCACGTTGCGGATCGTGATCACGGCGGTCACGCCCGCGTTGACGGTGTCGCGCAGCCGCTTCAGGAACGTGAACTGCTCGCGCAGCTCCGCCGGCGTCACCTTGGAGCGCGGATCGACCTTGAGCGCGAACCGCTGTGTGTACGTCCGGCCCCCCACGCGCAGCCGCGTCTGATACACGCCCGGCAACGCCCTGGGACCGTCGGTCCCGACGCCGACCATTCCCCAGAACGCGACGGCGTCAGGGTACTTCATGTTCCAGACGAACATGTTCAGGCCCTGCTTGTTCGGCACTCGGGGCGCGGCCGGCGGGCGCCGGGGCCACGGCTTGTCGGCGTCCTTGAGCGTATCGGAGACGATGCTGTCGATCTTCACGCTATCCGTCACGCCCGCCTGCTTGAGACTGTCCGTCCGGACGTGCTTCACGCTGTCGGCGCGCACGCTGTCCGCGGCGGTGAGCGAGTCCGCCCGGCTCGTGAAACTGCGGATCACGTGACCGGCGGCGTCGAGGATGTCGAGTGTGAGCCGCTGGTCCTTGTCCTTCAGCCAGTAATAGATCATCGCCCCGTTGGGCGGGTTTTTCCCCACCGGGTGCGCCTCGTTCGACGGGAAGGAGAAGCCGCCCGACCAATCGACGCGGAAGGCGTCGCGGGGCTTGAACAGGTGCGCGGCTTCGCGCGGTGTGGCCCGCACGAGCTCGCGCAGCGGCGAGATGTCGTCCAGGATCCAGAACGAGCGCCCGTGGGTCGCCACCACGAGGTCGCCCTCCTTGATCACGAGGTCGTGCACCGGGACGATCGGGAGGTTGCGGCGCAGCGACTCCCAGTGAGCGCCGTCGTCGAACGACACCCACACCCCGCGCTCCGTGCCCGCGAACAGCAGGCCGCGCCGCACCGGGTCTTCCCGCACGACGCGCACGAACTCGGTCGCGGGGATCCCGTTCACCAGCTTGGTCCATGTCTTGCCGTAGTCGGTGGTCCGGTAGATGTAGGGCGCGCGGTCCTCGAGCTGGTAGCGGTTCGCCGCCAGGTAGGCGGTGCCCGGCGCGAACCGCGACGCTTCGATGCTCGAGATGCGGGTGAACGGCGCGACGTCGAGCGGCGTCACATTCGTCCACGTTTTCCCGCCGTCTCGCGTCACGTGGATGAGCCCGTCGTCCGAGCCTGTCCAGATCAGGCCTTTCACGCGCGGTGACTCGGCCAGCGCGAAAATCGTGGCGTAGTATTCGGCCGTCGTCTGGTCGAGGGTGATCGGCCCGCCCGAGACACCGAGGGTGGTGGGATCGTGCCGCGTGAGATCGGGCGAGATCGGCGTCCAGCTCTGCCCCTCGTTGACGGAGCGGAAGAGCACGTTCGCGCCGGAGTAGAGCACGTGCGGGTCGTGCGGAGAGATCAGGAGCGGCGCCGTCCACTGGAAGCGGTACTTCCCTTCCCCCGCCGGGTGCCCGTCCGGACTGTCGGGCCAAGGGTTGATGATCCGAAAGAAGCCGGTCTTGTGGTCGACGCGCGCCAGGAATCCGGAGTTGTCCCCGCCGTACGTGATGTCGGGGTCGTCCGGCCGCGCCTGTACGTGTCCCGCTTCCCCCGCCACGTCGTACCACTGAGCCCGATTGATCCCGGCCGACCAGCGGCTGGGCCCGCACACGCCGCTGTTGTCCTGCTGCGCACCGCACACGCGGTAGGGGAAGTGATTCGTCGTCGTGACGTGGTAGAATTGCGCCGTGGCGTAGTCCTGATCGCTCCACGTCTTGCCGCCGTTGAACGACACGTTCGCACCGCCGTCGTTCCCTTCGATCATACGCTGCGGATCGTTGGAAGCGATCCACATGTCGTGGTTGTCGCCGTGCGGATCGGGCAGCACTTTGAAGGTCACGCCGCCGTCGATCGACTTGTAGGCCAGCACATTCAGCGCGTACACGGTGTTCGTGTCCTTGGGATCGGCGAAGACGCGCGAATAGTACCAGGGCCGCTGGCGCAGCTTGCGGTCGGCGTTGACGTAGCGCCACGTCGCCCCGCCGTCTTCCGAGCGGTACACGCCGCCCTGGTCGGCCTCGATCAACGCCCAGACGCG
>QHTS01000075.1 GCA_003220905.1 Gemmatimonadota bacterium
CAACTGGGTCGAGGGAGAGAGCCTTGCCGAGGCGCTGCGCCGCGGGCCGCGCGCCATCCCCACGGCTCACACGCTGGTGCGCGACCTGCTCGGCGCAGCCGAGCACGCCCACGCCCGCGGCGTGATTCTGCGTCGGATCGTCCCGCTGACCCTCATGCTCGACCTCACGGGCCGGGCGGTGATCACCGACCTCCGCTACGCCAACTGGTGTCTCCCGAACGTGCCGCCGGAGGAGCAGGGCGCGGGCGGCGCCTTCGTCGCGCCGGAAGTGCGTGCCGGAAGCCCCGGCGAGCCCGCGAGCGATGTGTACGGGGTGGCCGCCCTCGTGTACTACGTCCTGACGGGTCAGGAGCCGGATCCCGATCCCGCCCGCATCACGCCGCCACGCCAGCTACGACCCGCGGTACCAGCCGCATTGGAGCGGGTGCTGCTGCGCGCGCTTCAGCCCGCGCCGGGCGACCGCTACTACACGGCGACACAGATGCTCGAGGACTTCGTGAGCGACGCGGGCGTATTTCAGGAGCCGGCGGCGGCACCGCAGGTGGCGGAAGCGGGGTTCGAACGCCGCCTCCGGCGCGCCCTCGGCGACGACTACGAGCTGCTCGAGCAGATCGGGAAGGGCGGCTTCGGCCGAGTGTATCGCGCGCGCGACCTGGGGCTCGAGCGGGACGTGGCGATGAAGGTGCTGCACCCGTCGCTGACGACCGATCCGTCGGTCATGGAGCGGTTCCGGCGTGAGGCACAACTCGCCGCCCGACTGCGCCACCCGAGTATCGTGAGCATCTACGACATCAGGAGCCGGGCGGGGCTGCAGTGGTACACGATGGAGCTCGTGCCGGGGTCGAACCTGGCGCAGCTCGTCCACAAGCAGGGACCGCTGTCGCTCGATCAGACCGTCCGCGTGGTCGACCAAGGGTTGTCGGCGCTCGAGCACGCGCACCCGCTCGGCCTGGTGCACCGGGACCTGAAGCCGGAGAACATGCTGATCGAGCCCGACGGCCGACTGCGCATCACCGACTTCGGACTGGCGCTCGCGCTGCGCGGCGACGCCCGGTGGGGAGGGGCCACCTCGCGGAGCGGCACGCCACAGTTCGCGGCGCCGGAGCAGCTGCTCGGCGAGCGGGTGGACCAGCGCGCGGACCTCTATTCGCTCGCCGCGGCGGCGTACTTCGCGCTGTTGGGCCGCCCCCCTTTCGAGGGAGCCACCCCCGAGATCGTCCTCGCGCGCCAAACCACGGAGGATCCGCCGTCACTTCATGCCTCGCGCCACGACGTGTCGCGCGAGCTCGAGGACGTGCTGCAGATGGCGCTGGCGAGTGAGCCGGCCGCACGGTATCCGACCGCCACCGCCTTCCGTGACGCGCTGCGCCGGTCGCGGGGCTGGCGGTCCCGGCTGGGGGCCTTGTTGCGGGGTGGGTGACGCCTGGAAATTGACAAAACGTTGCTCGCGATACAACATCCTGCAATCGGCGTCCACTGGGGGCTCATGCGCGTGCGGAGTGAGGCATTCTTGCTGGTGTTCGCGGCCGCCTGCGGCGGCTCCAGCCCCACGAGCGCCGGTGGGGGCAATAATCCACCCCCGGGGGCCCCAACCGTGAGCGTCGCGATGTCCGAATACCGGTTCAGACCCGACACGGTGAGGGTCACGGTTGGCACCGTGGTCCGCTGGAGCAATGAAGGGACCGTGGACCACACGGCTACAAGTGACTCCACGAACGGATGGGACAGCGGAGCGGTCGCCCCGCCTCAACCCCAGATGACGTGCCCGTATCCTCCCTGTGACAAGACACCGGGGGGAAGCTTTCCGTCCACCTTCACGGCGGCAGGGACGTATCCCTACCACTGCGCGTTTCATGTCGCGTTGGGTATGCGGGGCGTGGTGATCGTCACGCCGTAGCCTAGCGCCAGCGGAAGATCTGCAGCGCCACCACGAAGCTCACGACCCCCCACGCCGTCACGATGCCGAGCGGGGCGCCGAGCTCGCTCAGCCGGCTGCCGTCGATCATCACGGCGCGGAGGGCGTCGTTCAGCGCCGTGAGCGGCAGGGCCCTCACGAAGGGCTGCAGTGCGTCAGGGAAGCGGGCGTACGAGAAGAACGTGCCCGACAGGATCCACATCGGGAGCATCACGAGGTTCATCAGCCCGGAGACCGCCTCGATGGTGCGGGCGCGGCTCGCCACCAGCATGCCAAGCCCGGCGAACGAGAGGGCACCGAGCACCGTGATGAACGCGACCGCTGTGAACGAACCCCGGACCCCCACGTGGAACACCCACCAGCCGAAGCCCACGAGCGCCGCGACCTCGAGGAACAGGAACACGAGCCGGGACAGGATGAACGAGAGGAGGTAGTGACTCCGGCGCATCGGGGTCGCCATGAAGCGCTTGAGCAGCTTCTTGGTGCGGGCCTGCACGACCGAGAATCCGACGCCCCACAGCCCGCTCCCCATGAGATTCATGCCGAGCAGGCCGGGGATGAGGAAGTCGATGTAGCGCGAGCCCGGCTCGGTGACCCGCTGGTCCGCGACGCGCGCCGGATCGGCGCGGCCGCGGGCGCGCTGCACGACCTCGTCCGCTTCGAGGCGGGCCAGCCGGCTCTCGGTGCGTGTCGAATCGTACCGGTACACCACCGGATCGCCCGGCACGACGAGCAGCGCGACCCGGCCGGTGCGGAGCTGCAGTCGCGCCTCACCGGAGTCGAGCACCGCCGCCGTGAGCCCGGGCGCGCGGGCCAGCACGGCCGCCACCGCGCCGTCCCCCGCACCCCGCAGCACCGCCACCCGCAGCTCGCCAGGCCCCCGGTTCCGAAACGCGATGCCGAGCGCGAACGCCAGGACGATCGGGAAGCCGAACACCCAGAAGATCGCTTCGGGCTCGCGATAGAACTCCCGCATGCGCGCGAGGGTCAGCTGGACGAGTGGATGGTCACGCATCGCGCAGCTGCCGGCCGGTGAGCGACACGAACACGTCCTCCAGCGTGGCGTGGTGGGTGGCGAGGAGCGAGAGCTCGGCGCCACGCCGCTCCAAGAGCCCGAGCAGCGCGGGCACGGCGCGATGCACCTCGGCCACCGTGAGTGCCGTGCGATCGAGCCCGGCGCGCACCGCGCGCACGCCCGGCAGCGCGGCCAGCTCCGAGGCGTTTGGCGCCCGCGTCGCGCCGTCCGCCAGGGCGAACTCCACGACGTGCTCGGCACCGAGGGACGCGATCAGGGAGCGGGGCGTCCCGAGCGCGATGATCTTGCCATGGTCCATGATGGCGACCCGGTCACACAACCGCTCCGCCTCTTCCATATAGTGCGTGGTGAGGAGGACCGTGCCTCCCGCCGCCCGGAAGCGGCCGATCACGTCCCACAACTGGCGGCGCGATTGCGGGTCGAGGCCCGTGGTGGGCTCGTCGAGGAACAGGAGCTCCGGCCGGGAGACGAGCGCGCACGCCACCGCGAGGCGCTGCTTCTGGCCGCCCGAGAGCTTGCCCACCCACGCGGTGCGCTTCTCCTCGAGTCCCACCAGGCCGAGCACCTCCTCCACGGAGTGCGAGGCCCGGTAGAAGCTGCGGAACAGCCGTACGGTCTCTTCGACCGTGAGCTTGTCGGCGAGCTGGGTGTCCTGCAGCTGAATGCCCAAGCGCTCGCGCAGCGCGCGCGTGTTCGCACCGCCCGTCCACGCCATCCCGAGGATCTCGACCTCGCCCCGGTCGGGTGCGGTGAGCCCCTCGAGGATCTCGATGGTCGTCGTCTTCCCCGCCCCGTTGGGCCCCAGCAGTCCGAAGCACTCGCGTGCGTTGACGGTGAGATCGAGCCCCGCGACCGCGACGACGTCCGCGTATCGCTTCGCGAGCCCCGCACAAAGGATGGGAGGGGTCACGCCGGCTTTTTCGGCTCCGGTGGCGTCATGGCGTGCTTCATCGCGGCGTCGAGCTGGATGTAGAGGCTGTTCACGGATTCGGCGAGCGCGCGGATCTTCATGTTGATGCCGCCGCCGCGGCCGGCCATGACCGACATGGTGCCGGCCACGTCGGCGATCGTCCCGATGTTCGTCGTGAGCGCCCG
>QHTS01000361.1 GCA_003220905.1 Gemmatimonadota bacterium
CTGATGGCTGGTCCAGGCACCGGAGGTCGTCACCCGGGTGGCGGGCCGGGGCAGCCACTCGGCCTTGCCCGACATCTCCCACTGGTCGCTGCGGTCCTGCTCGCGGTAGCCGTCCGAGTGACGTCCTCCCAGGGTCAGACTGCCGCGCACCGGTCCGCGGCCGTACGAAGCGGTGGCGTCGAGGCTTCCCAGCGCGCCGGTGTGGTCCCGGAAGCGCCACACGTCGAACGGGGGGTCCGCGTACGCGCCGCCGGCGGCGCGCAGGCGCGCGTGGAAGCCAAGCGGGATCTCCCGCGTGATGACGTTCACCACACCGCCCAGGGCGGCCGAGCCGTAGAGCGACGATCCGGCGCCCTTCACGACCTCCACGCGGGCCACGTCGGCGAGCGGCACCATGTCCCAATCGATCCCACCCCGATCGCCCTGGTTGGCGGGAACGCCGTCTACGAGCAGGAGTACGCGAGAGCCGAGGCCCTCCACGAAGCCGCTCGAGCCGCGGATGTTCACCTGGCCGTTGAGAAACAGAACCCCGGGGGACCGGTTCACGGCTTCGTCGACCGTTTCCACCGCGCGATGGGCGAGGTCGGTATCGCTCACGAGCGCCACGCTCGTCGTGGATTGGTCGAGGAATTGGGAGCGCTTGGCCGCCGTGACGATCGTGGGCTGCAGCTCGACGGCGACCCCGGCCAGCCGATAGTGGCGCTCGACCGAGTCTCCCGCTGACAGCGTGAGGGTATCCTCGACGGAGCGGTAACCGATGTGGCCGATCCGCACGATGAGCCGTCCCGGCGGCACGTCGAGGCGATAGCGCCCGCGCTCGTCCGCAACCCGGGCGAGCGCGCTCCCGACGACCCGCACGGTGCCGCGGAGGGGCTGCCCCAGCGTGTCCCGCACGGTTCCGGAGAGGACGGCAGTGCCCTGCGCGGCGACGATGGCTGCGGGCGTGGTCGCGAGGAGCGCAGAGAGGAGCAGCCGCCTCACGGGGGGCAGGGCGGGAAGTAGTGGCAGATGCGATGCATCCGGGTGAAGTCGATCACGAAGTCGATCGCAGCCGCGCCCCCCCCCCCGGTGCCGACGTGCACTCTTCCCGTGCCCTGCGCGGTGGTGTCTCCCCCGTCGCGGTAGAAGCCGATTTCCCGCAGCAGGGAATCCGCGTTGCCGGCGCCGAGCGGCGTGGTGCTCTTCTTCTCCCACACCGCGAGCACCCACTCGTACGTCCCGTTGGGCACTTGCAGCACGTAGCGGCGGGGCGGCCCGCCGGTGTCGACGAACGCGGGAACCGGCGGCTGGAAGCGCAGCAGATCCGCCGGGGTCTGGGGAAACGTGCTGAAGGCCACGATGAGCACGGCGGCCGTGCTGTCCCGCAGGCTGTCCGGCAGGGAGCCCTGGTAGGTCACGGTTCCGCAGATCCCCGGGCAGGTCGTCGGGTGCAGTCCCTCGTTGCAGGCCAGGGCCACGGCGGCGCAGATCGCCATGTGCGAGACGCGACTCCGCATGGGTGCAATCATTGCGGCGCGCCCCTGCAGCGTCAACTTGACCCCGCTTTCGGCGGGGAATAACGTAAGGCCGCCATGCCGATCTACGAGTATCGCTGCACGGAGTGCCACACGCGCTTCAGCCAGCAACAGGGAATCGAGGAGCACGGACGCAAGCGGCCGGCCTGCCCCAAGTGCAAGTCGCACGCGGTGGAGCAGGTGTTCTCGCCGTTCTTCGCGAAAACGGTCCGGAAGAGCTAGCCTGCGGTGTTCGAGCGCCTGCGAGACGCGTTGCGCGCCGCCCTGGACGCGGCGACGCCGCCGGGAGAGTTGCGCGACCTGGCGCGGCAGATGCGGGAGGCGGTGGTGGAGGCGAAGCTCGCCGTCGGCGAGACGCGCGAAGCGGTCGCGCGCACGGAGCGCGCCCTCACCCAGGAGCGCCAGCGGCTCGCCGATGCCGAGCGTCGCGGCCGGCTCGCGTCCGAGATCCAGGACCGGGAGACGGTGGACGTCGCCCAGCGGTTCGCGGCGAAGCACCGTGCGCGCGCGGAGGTGCTCGAGAAGAAGCTGGCGGCGCTGAAGGACGAGCTCGCGCTGTACGAGCGCGAGCTGGGGGACATGCAGGGGCAGCTGGTCCGCGCCGAGCGCGATCGACCGATCACCGAGGCGGAGCGCTCGGCCGAACGCGCGTGGCGCGACCTCCAGGCCGCCGGGGGACCGCGTCCCGGCGCGGACCCGGAGGACGCGCTGCTCAAGTCGCAGCTCGACCGCGCCGCCCGCGAGGCGGCAGCCGACCGGCAGCTCCGGGAGCTCAAGAAGAAGCTGAAAAAGGACTAACCATGAGCGTGATCGGCGGCGTGCTGTCCTGGTTCCGTGACGCCTTCGGGCCCGGGCCACGCACCGCGGACGGCCGGCGCTCCGGAGGCAGCATGGACATCAAGCGCGACCGGATGGTCTTTCTCGGCTACGGCAAGTACTGGCGCTCCGACGCCATCATCGGGTTGATGCCGATCGAAGAGGAGCGCGGTCCTAAGCGGCGGACCAACGTCTTCGTGCAGGGGCGCGTGGAGCCGATCATCGCC
>QHTS01000362.1 GCA_003220905.1 Gemmatimonadota bacterium
CGTTCGGGTTTGCCTGAATCCCCAGTAACTCGGCGGCCTTCCCCTCGGCGAGCGGCTCCAGCCCCCGCCCTGTCCATAGCGTCGATCCACGTTCCACCTGGTCCACCAGCCGGTCGCCGATGCCGACCTCGCGCGCCAGCTCCTGAATGTCCGGCTCGGTGGCGAGAAAGCCGTCGGGACCGCCTTCCGCGATGAAGCCTTCGCGCCGCTCAGTGACGATCATCCCGCCGGGCCGCCGTGCCGCGTCGAGCACGACCACTTCGACACCCGCCTGATTCACCTCCCAGGCGGCGGACAGGCCCGCCAGGCCCGCGCCCACGACGGCCACCGTCATGTCCACCCACGCGCCGCCGCGGTGTTGCGCGCGATCTCCGCGAGCGCGCCCACGAGCAGCGCATCGTCGTTCAAGGAAGTGGTGCGCTCGAGCTGGACGCCGAGCCGCCCGGCGAGCTCGCGGTACATCACGTCCACGTCGTACAACACCTCCACGTGGTCGCACACGAACCCGATGGGAACGATGAGAAACGCCCGATGACCCTGCCCGGCGAGCTCGGTCATGACCGCGCCCGCCTCGGGGCCGAGCCAGGGCTCGGGCGTGGCCCCCGCGCTCTGGTAGGCGAGCCGCCACTGAGCGAGCCCGGCGCGCTGGGCGACCGCCGCGGCGCTCGCCCGCAGCTCGTCGGGGTAGGGATCGCCGGTCGCGAGGATGCGCTCGGGCAGGCTGTGCGCGGTGAACAGAACATGGACCGCGCCCGGCGCCGGGAACCGCGGCAGCGCCTGCGCGACCCGTCCGGCGACCGCGTCGAGGAACTTGGGGTGGTCACCCCAGCTCCGCACCAGCGCCGGCTCGAGCCGCCCGGCGGCCGCCTCCAGCAGCTGCTTCTCGTAGATGCCCACGGACATTGCCGAGTAGTGCGGCGCGAGCACGATCCCCACCACCTGCCGGTGTCCGTCCCTCACGATTTGCTCGACCACGTCGCGGATGTAGGGATGCCAATGCCGCATCCCCACGTAGACCGCGAACCGCTCACCCAACGCCTGCCGCACGCCCGCCGCCTGCGCCTCGGTGAGCTCCCGGATCGGCGATCGGCCGCCGATGCGCGCGTAGCGCTGCCTGATCTCTTGCACGAATTCGGGCGCTGTGGGCCGTCCGCCCCGCACGTCCCGCAGGTACGGCTCGACCTCGTCGAGGCTTTCAGGCCCCCCGTACGCCATCAGCAGCACGGCGACACGCTCAGCCGCCATGCACCCACTCCACGACCGCCTGCAGGGCCTCCACCGGCGTCTCGGGGAGGACGCCGTGCCCGAGGTTGAAGATGTGCCCGGGGCGCCCGCCGGCGTGGGCGAGCACCTCCCGCACCTGCCGCTCGAGCTCCGGCCGCGGCGCCAGGAGCGCGACTGGATCGAGGTTGCCCTGAATGGCGCGCGCCGGGGAGGACCCGACACGCTCCCACGCGACGTCGAGCGGGACGCGCCAGTCGACGCCGATCACATCGCCGCCCGCCCGCGCGAAATCCACGAGCAGGGTGGCCGTATCCGTCCCGAAGTGGATCACCGGCACGCCGCTCGCGCCCGCGAGCTCGAGTGCCCGTTGGCTGTGCGGAAACACATAGGTCGCGTAGTCCGCCGGCGACAGGCAGCCGACCCAGCTGTCGAACAGCTGCAGGGCCCGGGCGCCGGCGCGGGCCTGGGCCGCGAGATAACCGCCCACGAGCTCGGCGAACCGCTGCATCAGCTCGTGCCAGGCGCGCGGCTCCGTGTACATGAAGCGCTTGGTCAGCGCGAAGGTGCGCGTCGCGCCTCCTTCGATCGCGTAGCTCGCGAGCGTGAACGGCGCTCCCGCGAACCCGATGAGCGGGACGTGGGGGGGCAGCGCCCGGGCCGCGGCCCGGGCGGCCTCAATCACGTAGGCGAGGTCGGTCGCGGGATCCACCGGCGGCAGGTCGAGCACCTGGCCCGCCTCGCGGATCGGCCGGGTGATCTGCGGCCCTTCCCCCGCCGAGAACGAGAGCCCCAGTCCCAGCGGCTCGAACGGCAGCAGGATGTCGGCGAACAGGATGGCGGCGTCCACGCCCAGCCGCTCGACGGGTTGCAGCGTGATCTGCGCGGCCAGCTCGGGCTTGTGACACAGCTCGAGCAGCGAGTGCTTCTGCCGCAGCGTGCGGTACTCCGGGAGGTAGCGCCCCGCCTGCCGCATGAACCACACCGGCGTGACGTCGGTGGGCTGCAAGCGGCACGCCTTCAGGAAACGGCTGTCGTCAGGAGTGCGGGGCAACCGTCGGCTCGCGCGCCTCGGCCGGGGCGGGGTGGGGGGAGGGGGGGGCGATGAGGACCGTATCCCCCTCGAGCTTCACGCGGTAGGCGACGACCGGGAGCGACGGCGGACCGCCCAGGACCAGGCCCGTCTCGAGCGAGAAAACGCCTTCGTGCCACGGACAGGTGACGGTGCAGCGTGCGGGATCGACAGTCCCCTCCGAGAGGCTCGCGCGCGCGTGGGTACAGCGGTTCGCGATCGCGTACACGGTGTCCCGCACGTTGAAGAGCGCCACCGCGTCACCGCCCACGTACACCCGGCGACTCGCCCCCGCCGGCAGATCCGCGAGCGTCGCCACCGGTGTGTACCCGTCGGCCCGCGTCGGCCGCCGCGCGGTCGCCTGTGCGGACCCCGCGCCCCCCAGCGTGTCGAGCATGTCCCACAGGGACATCTGCACGCACGTGAAGGTCGGCGTGTCCCGCAGCGTGTAGGAGGACGCCTGGCTCTCGCGCAGCTCCATCACCAGGTCGAGGAAGTCGGCCGGGTTGTCGCCCTCGAACGCCACGATGAATTCCTGGTCGTCGAGCCCGTAGGAATACGTGGT
>QHTS01000363.1 GCA_003220905.1 Gemmatimonadota bacterium
GCCCGCCCGAGCCGTGGCGAGCACCTCGACCGTCCAGCCGCCGCGCCGCAGCGTGTCGCGGACCGTCGTGACAGCGCGCGCGTCGGTGCGCGCTGCCGCAGGGTTGGCGATGAGCAAGGCCCGCGTCATGGCTCAGTAGCGCCGCTCCCAGAAGAGGTCCAGACCGACCTGACGCGGGACCGTGTTCCCCTGCGCCCCGGTCTGCGCATCGATGCACGTCTGCACCGGCGCGAAGCTCGCTTCCGTGCGCCACTCGGGGCTGATGCGGAACTGCAGCGACAGGCCGAGCATGTTCTGCACCCCCACCTGGCCTCCCGAGCAGAACCCCGCGTTCACTACCAAGAACGTCTTGGGACCGAGCTGTCGCCCCACGGCGAAATTCCAGGGGACGAGCGCAACTCCCTGCCCGCCGCCGCCGGGGCGGATCTCGACGTAGTCCACCGGCACGCCGCCCGACACGATGGTCTGCTCGATTTCGCCCGACAGGATCGCGAGGGCGCTCTGCACCACCGCGCGCTGGTCCGCGATTCCCTGGTCGCCCCCCAAATCCACGCTGCTCTTGCCGAACAGCAGATAGGAGATGATCTCGGTCTGCGACAGGTCGTACTTCTCCGCCTCGAGGCTCACCTTAGGCACCAGCAGGGTGCCGCCGATATGCGCCACCACGGTGATGTCCTCCAGAATCGGCTGACCGCGGGTCGGCGCGGGCGCGGGATGCACGACATGCTTCGCCTTGATGTCGAGCGCCGCGTCCTGATCGGGGGTGCCGAAGTACCGCACCGTCCCGTCGGTGACGACGAACTCGCGCGACACCGGCCCCACCTTCAGGCGGTATGTCCCGCGCAGCGCCTGCAGCGTACCGCTCACGAGGTACTGGTTGCGCTGCTTGGTGAGCCGCGCGGAGCCGGCGAGCTGGATGTTCGCCTCGTCCGAGCGGAGCCACACGTCACTGCCCATGTCGAGCTCGAGATCCTCGATCCGCAGGCTATCGAGAAACACGTTCTCGAATTCGGGGCCGAGCCGCTGTTGCTGAATCAGCACGGCGAGCGAGGTGTCCGCGAGCTCGTCCAGATTGACGATCCGCTTCTGCACCAGGTCGGCGAAGTACAGGACGCCCGACGTCACCTTGGCGTGCCCGGTGAGCGTGGCGCCAAAGACCGGCCCCTTGAGCGACACCCGGCCACTGGCGGTGATCGCCACGTTGTTCTTCAAGTCCAGCGCCTTGAACTGGTCCGCGGCGATCTGCAGGTCGAGCACCGGGTGCGTCAGCTGCTCGAGCCGCACGATGCCGGTGAAGTCGGCCCGGCCGCGCTCGCTGCGGGCCGCAAGCGACTGGATGGCGATGGTGTCGCCCGAGAAGGTGAGGCGCCCGGTGACGTCCTCGTAGCGGACGTTCAGGGTCGGGATGGTCGCGCCGGCAGTGGCGATCTGCAGCTCGCCCCGCAGGCGCGGCGCGTCCCATGTCCCGGCGATCCCCAGGTCCGCCGAGAACACGCCGGTCACGCGCTGCAGGGACGGCGTGAGCGCCTCGAGAACGGAGAGGTCCACGCTGTCCGCCCTCGCGCCCACCGACAGCGTGTCGGGGAGCTGGCGGCGCGGCACGGGCTCGAGGGCGAGGTCCAGCGGCAGGTACGCCTGGACGTCGAGGATCTGCTGGCCCGAGCGCCACAGGTGAGCCGCCCCGCGGAGGCGCCGGTCGTGGTAGTCGTACGTCCCGTCCACGAACGGCGCGCGGAACTCACCGAACGCGCCGTTCGAGAGCGAGAACGACCCACTCGAGACGGGGCTGGCCCGCGTGCCCGACAGGCCGGCGGTGGCCGTGACCGTCCCGCCCACGCCCGCCGTGTCCCGCTCGAGCAGCGCGTACAGCCCCACGAGCGGGAACCCCTCCAGCTGGAGGTGGGCGGCCGCCCGACCGCGCGTCGGCAGGGCCCCCTCGAGCACCAGCTTGCCGGATCCGTACGCGCCCTGGAGCACGAGGCCGGTCACCGTGGCCGCGGAGTCGGTCACGGTCAGCTCTGTGGGCCGCTCGAGCACCCACACATCGCCTGGGAGCTGGACGGCCAGCGAGTCCACGCCGACCGCGAGCGCGGCGCTTCCCGTTTGGTCGGCTCGGCGGGCGAACCGGCCCCCGGCGAGAAACGCGCCGCCCTCCCCGATGCGCGAGCGCGCGAGCCACGTGAGCGAGTCCGGCGTCCCGCGCGCGGCGGCGAACGCGCCCGAGAATCCGAACATGCCGTGGGCGACCGAGTCCAGGGTCGCCTCGAGCGAGAATGTCGGGGCGGGACCCGGTTGCCAGGCGAAGTGGCCCCGGCCGGCAGGGACCCGCCACGCACGCCACGCGAGTCGCTCGGCGCTGGCGCGCGCGTCGAGGCCGAGCGAGTCGAGCGAGCCCTCGAGCCTGAGGAGCAAGCGCGCCGAGCCGGCCAGCGGCGCGTTCTCCGCGACGTCCCCGCCGGGATCGTTGAGCGCGTCAGCGGCACCGCCCGCGAGCCAGCCAACGAGCGGGTCGAGCGCGTTGAGACTGTCGGCGTCGAAGTCGAGCGCCAGCTGGCCCCGCGTCCCGCGCGCCCACCCCAGGGAGCCCGACCCCGTGGTGACGAGACCCGACTGCGCGACGCGCAACGAGTCGACGTACAGTCGTCGGTCGGCAAACCGCACGCGCACGGCGCCCGAGTCCACGCCCGCGCCGGCGAGCCGCGATGGCTCGAGGATCGCCTGCACCGTCCCGAGCGGCGGCACCGCGCTGTCGCCCACAAAATCGCCCCGGACGGTGAAGCTCAGGCGTGACGGGGGAGCCACGCGGCCGAGCCAGTGCGCGAGGTCCAGGTCGCGGGCCG
>QHTS01000364.1 GCA_003220905.1 Gemmatimonadota bacterium
CTGCTCGCCGCCGCGATGATGCTCGATCATGTCGAAGAGCTCGAAGCCGCGGGCCGGCTGCGCCGGGCGCTCGAGACGGCGATCGTGAAGGACAACGTCCGCACCAAGGATCTGGGGGGCAGTGCTTCGACCACCGAGTTCGCTCGGGCTGTGGCCCGCCGGCTCTAGCCACCCGTGCGCGCGCTGCGGCGAGCAGACCCCGGGGATCGCGCCGGGAGATCTCTGTGCGTCGTGCACAAGAGACGTCACGAGAAGAGCGTCACGGATGGGGCGTCTCGTGGCCATCGTGACCACACTTCTCCTGGCGGGGTATCTGATGCTCACGCTCCGGTCGATGCCGCTGGAGTCGCAGACCACGGCCCGCGCGGTGGGGGCCGTAGCGGCCGTCGCCTGGTACCTCCTGACCTTTCGCATCGTGCAGAGGTTCGCATTCGAATGGCTCAAATCACGGCGTCCGTAGTCCTGGCGATCGCAGTGGGTGTCGCGCCGCTGGCCGGTCAGACGTCCCTTTCCATCTACAGTGACGGGCGGGTGGTGGTGCGCCGCACCCTGACGCAGGCGCTCCAGAAGGGACGGAACACCTTCACCCTCAAGGTCGAAGGCCTCGACGGTGCGACCCTGTTTTCGCCCGACACGGCGGTGGCGCTCGTATCGGCGGTGGTACGCCCGCCTACGGTCCCGGACGCCGCTCTCGCGGCCGCGGCGGGGCAGACTCTGTCCTTCATCCGGCCGCGCGCCGACGGCGGAGCAGACACCGTGCGCGCGATCGTCGTGCGGAGCGATCCGCCGCAATACCGGCTGCCCGACGGCCGGTACGTCCTGTCGCAGCCGGGTGAGCCGCTCTTTCCGGCGGAGCTGGTGCGGACTGGGCCCGAAGCCACCATCGCGCTCGAGGCAACGCAGGCCCGTCCGCGGACCGAGCTCGTCTACGTGGCCGACGGGGCGGCGCGCTGGGAAGCGGTATACCAGGTGGTCCTGGGAGGCGCCAGGTGTCAGGTGTCGGGGAGCGCAACGATCTCGTCCGAGTCGCTCCGCGCCGACACAGCCGAGGTGCAGCTCGTCGCCGGGTCGATCAATCGGGCACGGCCCGAGGCTCCGGCTCCACAGGCGAATCGCGCCAGGGGTTTCGCGCTCGCGGATGTGGTGGTGACGACCGGCGAACAGGCGGTGGGCGAGACCCACGTGTACCAGCTCCCTGGCAAGCTGTCGCTCGATCCCGGGACGCCGACGACGACCGCGCTGTTCCCGCGCTCGGCCGCGGCCTATACGCAGGAACTGATCGTCCCCGGCGCGCTGCCGTGGCGCGGGTTCCCGGGCCAGGCGGCAGGCGACGACAATCGCGTCCCGGTCCAGGTGTGGTACACGCTCAAGCGCGGTCGCGGCACGCCGTTCGGCGAGCGGCCCCTGCCCGGAGGGACGGTCCAGCTCTACCAGGCCGACTCCGCCGGCCGGTTCCAGCTCGTCGGGGAGGCGCGGAGCGATCACACGGCGCCCGGGCGCGACCTGCGGGTGCGGTCGGGAGACGCGTTCGATGTGACCGCCGAGCGCGTCCAGACGGACTACACGCAAGAACAGCTCGCGCCGCCCAAGCGTGGGATGACGGCGCGCCAGCGCATCACGGCGGCCTACAGGGTCACGATCTCGAACGCGAAGCCCGCGGCGGTGACCGTCGATGTGCGCGAGGCGCGCTTCGGCGTGTGGCGCGTGACCGAGAGCAGCGTGCCGGCGGAGAAGATCTCCGCCACCGAGGTCCGCTTCCGCGTCCCAGTCCCGACGAACGGGGACGCGACGCTCACCTATACCATCCAGGCCGAGTCGTGACCGTCCAGCTGCTGCACCTCTCGGACCTGCACTTCGGCGGCCTCGCCGACCTCGATCAGATCGAGGCGCTCGAGCAGATGCTCCCCGACCTGCGGCCGGACGCGGTGGTGGTCACGGGCGACCTGTCGCAGCGGGCACGCCACGGCGAGTTCCAGCGGGCGCGTGCGCTCGTGCAGGTCGCGGCCCGGACGGCGCCCGTCCTCGTGATCCCCGGCAACCACGACGTGGCCTGGTGGACGCGACCCCTGATCCCGCTCGCCAAGCAGCCGCTGTACGCCAAATACCGCCGCTACTTCGGTGCGGACCTGGTTCCGACGCTCACGCTTCCCGGGGCGATCATCGCGAGCGCCCTCACGTCGCACGGCGTGTCCTGGGGCTCGCTCACGCTCCAGCTGCGCGACCTCGCGGTGAAGGGGCACCTCCCGAAGCGCGAGCTCGCGCGCGTGCGCGGGTTGTTCGACTCCGCGCCGCGGGAGCAGGCGCGGGTGCTGGTGGTGCACCACAACGTGCTGCGGGGCGACATCTCGCGGCGCATGGGGCTCGCCCGCTGGCGTCAGGCGCAGCGTCGCATCGTGGCGTCGGGGGCCGAGGTCGTGCTGTGCGGGCACGACCACGAGGAGGGAGCGGAGCTGCTCGGGGGTCGGGTGGTGGTCTCGACCGCGGGGACGCTCTGTAAGCGCACGCGCGGCGGGCGGCCGTCGACCTTCAACTTCGTGACCATCGAGCCGACGGCGGTTCACATCACCCACTTCCGGTGGGACGTCGAGTCCCGCCGCTTCCGGGCGTCGGACACCTACGCATTCGCACGGGCCGGGAAGGGAGCCGCC
>QHTS01000074.1 GCA_003220905.1 Gemmatimonadota bacterium
CGGAGCCCCGGCGCCTCAAGGGGCTGGGGGTGTGTGGCGCGGGGGCGACAGTCGCCTGTCTTTCTTGAACCGGCACGGCAGCAACCCCGGGGCACGGCCCCGGGGTTTGAGTCCACCCGACTGACCCTGCCCTACTGCACCGTAATGCCCCGCACGGTCCGCACCGCGCCGCTTACCGTCTCGCCCACGTGCAGGCCGTGTCGCACCGCTCCCGCTCCAGTGATCACGTTCGGGTCGTTTAGCCCATCCCCGTCGCAGTCAAACGCGCCGTCATCGACCACGATCGTCCCGTTGCCCGCGAGCGTGTTGGCGCCCGAGCTGTCGGGAAAGATCGCGCCGACGTCACCTGCGTTACCCTGCAGATTGTTCCCGATGAACTCGTTGCGACAGGCTAGGCGGGCGAATATCCCTGCCTCCCCGGACCCCGTGATCCGGTTATTGCTGAACACGTTGTCGCTTGCCGGTATCCCGGCAAGGAAGACCGCCCCGGCGTCCGACAGTCGGATCCCGTTCCGCACGGCTCCGCGAAACTGGTTCCCCTGCACGCTGCTGTGCGCCAACCGCGCCGCGCTCAGGCCGTTGCGCCAAGGACCGATGACCGTGTTGTCGGCGATGACGACGCCGGCGGCGTCCGCCGGTCGGATGCCGCCCTGCCGAAGACCGATGGATGGCGCCGTGGCGACGAGGGTGTTGCGCTCGATCCGGGCGCCGTCGACACGGGCCACATCGACCTGCAGCTGAATTCCCGAGAAGGACCCGGGCGCTTCGAAGTGATTGTCGGTCACCACCGCGCCCAGCCCGCCGGCGATGAAGACACACTCCCCACCGGGAGCACAGGTCCCGGTGTTGTTCGTGAAGCGGATGCTTTCCGCGAAAAAGGTCGTCCCGTCGTTAAACCCGGCCAACGGACTGTCGCCCGCCTGGCTGGCGTCGAGGACCAGTCGATCCACCACGTCACGCTTGGCAGCGGCGATCAGCAGGTCTTGCACACCCGATCCCGCGACGGCAAACAGCCCGGAGCCAGGTGTGGCGCAGGTGACGGTGACACCGGCAGTGCGGATGGTGTCGTCCTGGGTGAGACCGATCATACCCTGGATGGCAATCACGGCACCGGGCGCCGCTGTCGCGATGGCGGTGCGCAGCCCCGCCTCGTCGCTCACCGTGACGGTCGGCGTCGCAGGACAAGCGGCCGGCGCGGCCGCGGCGAACGACGGGCCATTGGCCGTCGGGACGGTGCTCCGGTCCTGGCAACCAGCCGCCACGACCAGGAGCAGGGGAAACAATCGCGCAATGCGACTCATGGGAAGTCCTCGCTCAGTGAGAGATGTCGATGGTCACGTTCTGGTTCGTCCCGATGTTGCCGGGACTGCCGGGCGGCACGGGCACACCCACCACGCTCCCGGCGGCGTTGGCCGAGGACGAGGTCGAGACGCCGCTGAAATGCTGCCGGAACCCGGGGAAGATCACATCGAAGGTCCCATTCGAGCGCTGCTGGAACGCGCCGTTGGCGCGCCAGTCGATGGTGATCAGCCCGCTGGGCCCGCCGAACGTGAAGAAGTTGGGATTGCCGCTGGTGTTGGTCGCGAGGCGGAGCTGCTGGCCGCCGCCGCTCAGATCGCCGTTCGGGATCAGGCCGTTGCCGCCGAAGAAGGTGCAGCCGACGAACGGGTCGCACTGCTCGATGAAATAGGAAAGGAACGTCTGGGGGCTATTGGTGGAGCCTCCGCGACTGACACCCAGCGACCCGAAGACGAACCCGCCGCCCCCGCCGCCCGAATCGCTCGGCGACCCCGAGTCGCCGGACACGAACCAGTTGACCGATCCGGAGTTGCCGTTCGCGATGAAGTGCGACTGGTTGCCCGGCCCACCACCGCCTCCGCCGGTGTCGCTCGCGGTCGCGAGGCTGGGTCGCGGCCCGGTGGCGCTTGCCGCGGGTGTGGTCGTCGAGTCCTTGCACGCGGCGAACGAGTAGCCGAGCGCCAGCGCGGCGCATGCCGCGGGAAAGCGGAGATGCATAGATGCCTCCTTAGCGTAAGGGCTGGAGCTGCCCGATCTTCTGCCACGATGCATCGGGGATCCGCACCAGCACGACGTACAGCGTGCCGTCTTGGAACGTCGCGTCGGCGTGCGCGCGGGCGAGGTCGGCGTTGACCTGCGCGGGATTGATCTTGTAGGCGCCGCCCGTACCGAGATCTACGGCGAGCCCGATCAGGCCACCGAACACGATGTTGCCCCACACCCAACCGCTGGTCGAGCGCGTCGTGACCACTTCGAACGGCTGGTAGCCGTCCATCTTGACGACGATGGTGTGCTTGTCCTTGCGCTTGAGCTTCGCGACCACCGGCGTCGTGCCGAGCGTCTGGTTGTCCACGCTCACGCTCGCGCCGCTCGGCTGGCTGGCGATACTGACGTCCTGGGCGCTGCCGTGCATGATGCTGCCGCAGGCGAGGGCGAGCGACGCCCCGACCAGCACGGTGACGAGAGTAGGTTTGGTGAACCGGTCCATACGAGCCTCCACGGGTGACGGTTGGCGAGCGGGAGTGTCGCACGAGCCGGTCAAGTTCCGGTCAAGCGAGTCGCGACGCATGGGCCGTTTGGCCTACGCGTGACGTATCGAAGCGAAACGATTGCGGGGCGTTCCGGGGCGGGCTACGTTCGCGCCCCTCCGAGGTGCGGCTCGCGTGTCCACCGGATTGTCCGCTGTCGAGTTGGCGCAGCTCCAGGCTGCGCTCGAGACCCTGCTCTCGCCGTTTGACTACGCGGGCGTAAGGGCCTGGCGGACGCGAGTACGCCACACCGTGCAGGTCCTGCTCGGCGCCGACACCTCCGTCTCACTGCTGCAGCTTCCGGGCGAGCCCCCCTTCGAAGCGGACGATATCGCTCCCTTGACCGAGTACGGCGCGTACTACCACCGCTTTGACCGGGTGGACAAGTATCGCGATCTCGGCACCGTCGCGTTCACGTGGCGCGTCATCGGGCACCTGTGGGAGCGACCGAGCCGCACGGCCTGGCTCGCGAGCGAGTTCTACAACGACTGGGTGGTGCGCAACCGCCTGTGCCAGCCGCGGGGCCTAAACGTCGCGCTGCCGGCCGGCCAGCCGCTCATCGGTCCGCCGCAGGGGCAGGACATCGCGGCGCTGTATCTCTATCAGGACGCGGAGCGCCCCGCGGTCGACGGGGAGCGGCAGCTCGTCCTGCTGCGCGCACTGCTGCCCGCGTTTCGCGCGGGGACGTACCTCGCGCTGCGCCTCGGCACACGCGGCATGCTGGCCGACTTGCTGGGCACGCTGTCGGAAGGAGTCGTCCTGCTGGACGAGCGCGCCCGCGTCGTGCACCAAAACCCGGCGTTCCGCGAGCTGCTCGCGGAAGAGCCCGAGGCCGCCCGCCTCGAGCGCGAATGCGTCCACGCGGGACGCCGCCTCCTGGCGCTGGCCGCACCGAACCACGCGAAATCGCGCCCGGAAGAAATCATCGGCCCCGGCGCCACGGCGCTGCGCACCGCCACGGCCGTGTATCAGCTGCGCACCGCGCTCGTCGGCCCGGGCGTGCTAGGCCTCGGGCCGATGGCCCTCGTGGTGCTCGAGCGCCGGACGCCGGGCCGCAGGGCACTGGAGGGGTTCAGGGTGCGATTCGATCTCACGCCGCGCGAGCTCGCCGTCTCCCGGTTGCTCACGGAGGGACGGTCGAACGACGAAGTCGCCCGGCTGCTCGGCGTTTCGATCCACACGGCGCGCCGCCACGTGGAGCACGTCCTGATGAAGCTCGGCGTGCATTCGCGGGCGGCGGTCGGCGCCAAGCTGCGGGAGCCCGAGATGCCG
>QHTS01000079.1 GCA_003220905.1 Gemmatimonadota bacterium
CGACTATGTGCGATGGCGCATGTTCACCGCCTACGGCGACGAGGACGCAGTGCCGCCGCTCGAGGACGTCGTCCGCTTCGCGAGGTGGCGACGCGAGACCATGCACGTATGAAAAAAGACGTCGAGCAGAAGGGTCGCGCAGATACGTCACGCGAAACCGTCGCGGTGAAGCGTCGAGCGGCCGAACTGGGTTTCGATGCGGTAGGCATCGCCTCACTCGAACCGAACGCGCACGCCCGCGAGCTCGATGAGTGGCTCGACGCTGGGTACGCAGGCACCATGACGTATCTGCACCGCCAGGCGGAGAAGCGAAAGGACCCCGCGCGCATCATGCCCGGGGCGAAGGTCGCCGTCGTCACGCTTACGAACTACTTCCATGGCTCTGCTCACCCCGGGCTTGCGCCCGGGGTCAGTCCAGCCCTCGGCAAAGTGGCGCAGTACGCCTGGTCCACGGATTATCACGGCGTGCTCGGTCGCCGTCTCGAGCGGCTGGCCACCGCGGTTCGCGAGATCGTTCCCGGCGCGAAAGCCCGCTGCTATGTCGACGCGGGACCCCTCCCCGAGCGGGAGCTGGCGCAGCGGGCCGGGCTCGGCTGGATCGGCAAGAACATGATGCTGATCGACCCCGGCCGGGGCTCGTTCACCTTTATCGGCGTGGTGCTGACCGACGCGGAGCTCGCCCCTGATCTGCCGTTCGAGGCGGATCGCTGTGGCACCTGCCGCGCCTGTCTGGACGCATGTCCGACGAGCGCATTCGTCGCCCCGGGCGTGCTCGACGCGCGGCGCTGCATCTCCTACCTGACCATCGAGCACGCCGCCGAGTTCGGCGCTGCCGAGCAGCGGCTCGTGGGCGAGTGGCTGTTCGGATGTGACGTGTGCCAGGACGTCTGTCCGTGGAACGTGAAGTTCGCGCGTCCGACGCGCGACGTCGAGTTCCGCGTGCGCCCCGAAGTTGCCGAGCCGGATCTCACGGCGCTGCTCGACGGGAACCCGGAGTCGTTCCAACGCCGCTTCGGCGACACGCCGTTCGAGCGCCCCGGGGTCGCCGGGATGCGGCGAAACGCCACCGCGGTGCTCGCGAACCGCCGCCGGGCTCGCCCATGATCGAAGTTCCCACGCCGCAGCGCGCACAGGCCGCCGCGATTCAGCACCGCCTCAGCGAGGGGCTCGGCCGGATCGATCCGCATCATCGCCTCCTCGGACGCCCCGTGGCGTACCGGATCATCGACGGCACGACGCTCGAGATCACCTATCGGGACGTGCCGGGCATCGCGGAGGCGGAGGTACTGGGTGTCAAGCGCCTGATCGGCGTCGACTGCTTCTGTACGGTCGCGCCCCAGACGGCGGAAACCGTGCTCGTCCGGTTCGTCGTCTCCCTCAAGTAGCCGTCGTCAGCCGAATCACCGGGAGCTCGGGGGGGTTGCCCCACCGCGGGATCCACGCGCTGCCCACGCCCGCCGAGACGTAGAGCCAGCACTGCCCCACCTGCTTCAGCCCATGCAGGTATTTCCGGCCGAACTGCGACGGCGCCGTGATCGGCCCGAGGAGCGGCAGGTGCGCCTGGCCATTGTGCGTGTGTCCCGCCAGCATCACGTCCACCCGCAGGCCCAAGGGCAGGTATTCGATGAGATCGGGATTGTGCGAGACGAGCACGCGCGGCACGTCCGGCGCGACGCCGGAGAACGCCTCGTCGGGCCGGACGGCTCCGTGGGTGAAGTCGTCCACGCCGCCGACCGCCAGCACCG
Source organism: Gemmatimonadota bacterium (assembly GCA_003220905.1). Taxonomy (GTDB): domain Bacteria; phylum Gemmatimonadota; class Gemmatimonadetes; order Gemmatimonadales; family GWC2-71-9; genus AG41. The sequence continues at coordinate 1,746 of QHTS01000079.1, forward strand.
CCGCTCCCCGACGGATGAGCCGGTGCCGGTTGTGGAGCAGCGTCGCGCCACTGCGCTCGACCGCGGCCGCGACCTGGTCGGGGTCCACCCAGTGGTCGTGGTTCCCGAGCACGGCCACCACGCCGTCGCGCCCGCGGAAGCGCGCCAGGACCCGCTCGAGGCCGTCGATGTCGCCGCGGGCGTGGCTGACGAAATCGCCGCCCAGCACCACGAGATCGGTGTCGAGCTCCCGCACCCGGTCGGCCATGCGCTCAAGCCACCACGTGGGCACGGCGGGACCATGGTGCAGATCGGTGACCAGCGCCAGGCGGTAGCCCCTGAGCCCGGGGGGGAGGCCCTTTACGGGGACCGCGATGTCCGGTGTCTCGAGCCGGGCGCGATCCCAGCGGATGAGCCGACGCGCCAGCCGCTCGGCCACCCACCCGAGCGGTCGCTTGGTGAGGCGCTCGAGTAGCGGCGGGCGCCGCTCCCGCGCGGGCGGGTAACGGCGAGGATGGAGGAACAGCCCGATCACTTCGCCGCGATACGCGCGACGACGTCGTACATGAAGTGCACCCCGAACGCGAGGTCGTCGAGGCTCACCCGCTCATTGTTGCCGTGCACGCCGCGCGACTCCGCCTGACTCAGAGGGAACGGCGACAGGCCGTAGCTCGCGATGCCCAGGCGCCGGAAGTAATGACTGTCCGTGAAGCCGGTGAGGGGCGGCGTGGTGACAAGCGCGTCGGGTGTGCGCTCGCGCGCCGCGGCCACGATGGCGCGAAACAGCTCTGTCTCGGTCGGGCTCTCCGTTGCGGGCCACGTCGGACCCTGCGGAGCGATCTCGACGCCCGAGTCACTTACGACCTGCACCACGTCGGCGAGGAAGGCCTGCGGGTCCTGGCCCGGCAGGAGCCGGACGTCCAGCGCCGCGCGCGCCAGCGGTGGAATGACGTTCGTCTTGTCGCTGCCCTGAAGGCCCGTGATCGAGATGGTGTTGCGGAGCAGTGCGTTGTAGGTGAGGTCGCCGGTGAGGAAGCGAACCGCGGCCGTGTCGCGCAGCGCCGCGCGCACGTCCCCCAGCGCCGCACGCCGCCCGGGGTCCGTCTCGATGGTGGACAGATCGTGGAAGTAGCGCTCCACCGCGGGAGTCACCACGAGCGGCGTCTGATAGGCGGCGATGCGAGACAGCGCTCGCACCAGCCGGTGGACGGGGTTGTCCGGCGTGGGGCGCGACCCGTGGCCAGGGGTGCCGTGCGCCGTCAGGTTCAGCCAGAAGGGCGACTTCTCCGTCGTCCCCACCCCGTAGTACTCGATTCGTCCGTTCGCGTCCGTGCGGATCGTACCGCCTTCGTTGAGGAGGAACTCGGCGTCCTGCACGACGTCGCGGTGATGCTCGACAAACCAGCCCGCACCGACGCCGCCTCCGATCTCTTCGTCCGCCGTCGCGAGGAAGATCACGTCGCGCTTGAGCGGCACCCCGGCGCGCTTGAGCATGAGCAGCGTCATGAGCTGCGTGATCGCCTCGCCCTTCATGTCGAGCGCGCCGCGTCCCCAGACGTACCCGTCCTGCACGACGCCCGAGAACGGGGCGACCGTCCAGTACTCCGGGCTCGCGAGCACGACGTCCATGTGGTTGAGCAGGATGAGGGGCCGCGCGCTGCCGTCTCCCTTGAGGCGGGCGTACAGGTTCGCCTTCCCCGCCTGGGGCTCGAACACCTGAGCTTCGATGCCCTCACGCGCGAGCACCGCCTTCAGCCAGTGCGCTGTCTGGAGCTCGTTGCCGGGCGGATTGGTGGTGTTGATCGCGACAAATTGCGACAGCAGGGCCGCCGCCTCGCGCCCCACGGCACGCCACTGGGCGTCCGTGCGGGGCACGTCCGGCTCGAACTGCCGCGGGGGCAAGAGGACGGGCTGAGAGGAAGGGCCGAACAGGCCGGGCTGGGGAGGCGCGGCCGCGCGAGGCGGGTGCGCGCAGGCGACCGCCAGGACCAGCGCGAGGAGCGGGGTGCAGCGCACGAATCCTCCGGGTGGAAACGGGAGAACTCGCAAGCTATCGGCGGTCGCGTTCCGGGGCGAGCCCCCGCTTTAGTGCACGGTGATCGTCGCCTGGCCCGTCTTGCCCTCGCTCGTGGCGCGCAAGACGGCACTCCCCACGGCCCGAGGCTGGACGAGCACCAGTGCCCCGGAGCCGCTCACGCTGATGATCGAGTTGTCGCTGGCGGACCAGGAGACGGCCCGGTTGGTGAGTAAATTGCCCGCGGCGTCGCGCAGGTCAGCCCGAAACGTCACGCCGCTGTCTCCAACCGCCAGGTCCGCGGTGTTGGGCACGACGGTCACCGTGGCCACGGGCGCCGGGGCGGCGACGCTGATGCTCGCCTCGCCGGTCTTTCCCTCACTGGTCGCGCGCAGCGAGGCCAGTCCGGCTGCGCGAGCGAGGATAGTGGCCGAGGGGCCGTTCGCGCTCGTGATCTCCACGACCGAGGCGTCCGTGCTGGACCACGACACCGACCGGTTGGTCAGGATGTTCCCGGCCGCGTCGCGAAGCTGCGCCGTGAAAGTGGCGTTGTCCCCGCCAGTAAGGCTGGCGCTGCCGGGGACGACCGTGACCGTGGCAACGGGAGTCGCGCGGCCTACGGTGATCGTCGCCTGCCCCGTCTTGCCCTGGCTCGTCGCGAACACGGTCGCCGTCCCCGGAGCGCGACCCAGCGCTTGATCGCTGCTGCATGATCCGCACGGGTAAACGAAGACCACGGTTGTGTCTGCGCTGAACCAGGACGCCCCGCCGCCGAGCGA
>QHTS01000080.1 GCA_003220905.1 Gemmatimonadota bacterium
CTGGTCGGGCGCCGCGAGCGTCGTGCCGGAAAGCTGGGTGGACTCGGTCACCCGGCCGCAGTTCGCCTGGCGCACCGTCGTGGGCCCGCTGCAACGGGTGACCTACGGCATGCTCTGGTGGGTGTCCGACGCGAGCCCGACGGCCTTTTTCGCCTGGGGCTACGGCGGCCAATTCGTGTACGTCGTGCCGAGCCGCGACCTCGTCGTGGTGGCTACGACCGATTGGGTGCAGCTCAGCGAAATCACGCCTACGGAGCTCGCAGCCCAAGTGCTCGGCGTGATCGTCAACGACGTCGTGCCGGCAGCGCGCTAGCCTCGCTGAATGTCGAGCGGGAGCCCCGCGTCCATCAGCGACAAGCCGCCGTCCGCGGCGATGACCTGGCCCGTGATCCAGCCCGCGTCCGCCGAGCACAGGAGCGAGACGGCATTCCCGACGTCCGCCGGCGTGCCGAGCCGGCCCATCGGCGTCCATCCCTTCTCTCCCTGGTGCCAGCTCCGAATCATGTCCTGCGCGACGTCCGGCAGCGTGTTGAGCACACTGTCCTCGATCCACCCTGGGCTGATGGCGTTCACCGTGATGCCCCGTTTCGCGAGCGCCACGGCGAAGTAGCGGCACAGCGATTCCATGGCGCTCTTGGCGGCGCCCATGCCCACCCACGGCTGCCAGCTGCCGGTGCGACCGCCCGGCGCGTACGTGATCGCGACGATTCGCCCGCCCTCCCCCATGAGCGGGCACGCCGCCCGCACCGCCACCAGGAACGCCCTCGCCTGGGAGTTCATGGCCGTGTCCCATTGCTCCAGGGTGATGTTCATGGGCCCCTGATAGAACTCGGCCACGTCGGGTCGCGCGTTGCTGACGAAGATGTCGAGCTTGCCGAACTCGCTCTTCACCCGAGCGAACATGCGGGTGATGTCGTCGGGGCGGCACACGTCGGCCTGGATGACGAAGCCGTCGGAGCCGCGCTGTTTGACCTTGGCGAGGGTGTCCTTCGCCGCCGCTTCATTCTTGCGGTAATTGATCGCGACCTTGATGCCTTGCCCGGCGAGCTTGAGCGCAATGCCCCGGCCGATGCCGCGCGAGCTTCCGGTGATCAGTGCGTGTTTCCCGTTGTGCGCCATGACCCCCTCCAGGTGGAGCCGTGGCGGCTAAAGATGTACGTGGTACGGCGCGCTGCAACCACGCTCCCGCGGACGCGTTCTGGTGCGGCGGGCGGGTGGTAGCGCACCCGAACGAGGCACCGCCGCCGGACGCGCCGGCCGCGTTTCTCATTGCAGGAGAGCCACGGCCGCACGGCCGTCGCTCTCGCGCCACTCAGGCGACGCGCGTTTCACTGTGAGCCATGTGCCGGTGCGATTGGGCAACGTCGCGACGGATCGTCACACCGACCGGGCGTCGGCTTCGGGCACGGAGGTTGAGTGCGCCGTCGGGGATCAGTGGGGCCACAGCCATGCGAAGACGCCCGCCGTGAGGAGCGCGTAGATCAGCCCATCCACCGTGGCTTTGATCGTGGTGATCCAGGAGCGACGGTACCAGATCGACATCGGCCACAGCGCGAGGGTGTACGCCACGAACGCGGTGAGGCCCGCGAAGTGGAAAACGGCGCGGGAGCTCGCGCCCGGGGGCAGCGCGCTTCCCGCGACGAACGCGGCGAAGATCCCCACGACTACTGAGAAGAGGAACCATTGGGTGAGTTGCTTCCCCATGGCCATGGAGGCACCCGGCATGACCGTGAACATCATGACCGGGCCTCGCTTGAACTTTTCGACGAATGCGGGCGACCGCATCTGCTCGGTGCTCTCCGGCCGGGGCATCATGTAGTCGCCGGGCGGGATGGCGAGCGGACGAAGCGTATCCATCACGCGGTCCTCGTTCGGGACTTTGAGGTAATCGCCCTTGTGCCAACCCGTGAACATGTGGAAGACGGAGCTCAGGAGGAAGACGCCCACGGCCGACAGCAGGATCGGGAGCCACAGCGAAACGAGCGATGTCATAGGACCTCCTTCGGGTCGCGGTTAAGCTGCAGGCTCTCCCGGTCGCAATCAAGGATCCTCGAGCGCCTCGCCGGACGCGCATAACGGGCATTCGGCCGGCACCCAAAGGTCGAACGGGGCGCGCGCCACGGCTTCGATCGGCACACCCCGTTCTGCGAAGTAGGGCGACGCCGAACTCCACCTTGACCGCCGTAGCGAGCATCTGGGCGAGGAACGCTCCGCCGACGAGCGGTCCGCACACACCCGCGACCTTGTGCGGTCGGAGCGCCCGGGCGAGGCGAGTGACGAACGGATGAACGGCCGCCGGTTGGACGAACAGCCCCTCGAGATCGAGCCAGAGGTTCGCGTGGTGTCCCGATTCGAGGCGGAAATGGCCGTGCCTCGGCGAGGCCAGGCTCAGGAGGTCCGCGCACAGCCCTTTCCCCACGAGCGCTCCCCGCGGGCCGCAATCACCTGCGATCGGGCTGTAGCCCCCGCTCCTCGAGCAACGGCCCCACCTCCGGATCCCGCCCCCGGAACGCGCGGTACAGGGCGCCCATGTCGCCCGTCCCTCCCCGCGACAGGATCATGTCGCGGAAGCGCCGCCCGTTGGCCCGCGTCATGCCTCCGTGCTCGGTGAACCAGGCGTAGGCGTCATCGTCCAGTACCTCGCTCCACAGGTATGCATAGTAGCCGGCGTAGTATCCGCCGTTCCAGATGTGCGCGAAGTAGCTGGTGCGATAGCGCGGCGGTACCTCGGGCACGTCCACCCCGAACCGTTTGAGCGCCTGGGCCTCGAAGGCGCCGATATCCGGTTGCGCCGGCCCCACCGGGAGGGTGTGCCAGGCCATGTCGAGCAGCGCGGCGGCGACGTACTCCGTGGTGGCAAACCCCTGGTCGAACGTGCGGGCCCGCTTGATCTTGTCGACCAGCGCCCGCGGCATCGGCTGCCCCGTCTGGTAGTGCTTCGCGTAATGCGCCAGCACGGTAGGCTCGAGCGCCCAATGCTCGTTGAACTGCGACGGGAACTCCACGAAGTCCGTCGGCACGTTGGTGCCCGCGAGCCGCGGGTAGTCGACCCGCGTGAGCAACGCGTGCAGCGCGTGCCCGAACTCGTGGAACATTGTCTTCACATCTTCGAAGCGAAGCAGGGCCTGCTGGCCCGGGGCGGGCTGCGCGAAGTTGGCGACGTTGAAGACGACAGGCTTTGTGCGCAACAGACCGGTGCCGTCCACGAACGTGTCTTCCCACGCGCCTCCGCTCTTGTTGTCTCGTTTGAAATAGTCGCAATACCACAGGGCGATGGACGTGCCGTCGGCATCGAACACCTCGAACACCCGGACGTCGGGATGGTATACGGGGAGGTCCGTCCGCCGCTTGAACGTCAACCCGTACAGCCGGTTCGCGGCGAAGAAGACGCCGTCGCGTAGCACTCGATCGAGCTCGAAGTAGGGTTTGAGCTGCGACTCGTCCAGCGCGTACTCCGCCTTGCGCACCTGCTCGGCGTAGTACTGCCAGTCCCACGGAGCGAGCTTGAAGCCGCCACGCTGCGCGTTGATCATCGCCTGCAGCTTCTCCACTTCGCGGTGGGCCTGCGCCGTCGCCGCCGGCACGAGGTCGGTCAACAGCTTGATCGCCGCGTCCGGCGTCTTGGCCATCTGGTCGTCGAGGACGTACGCGGCGAGGTTCGGGAAGCCGAGCAGCCGGGCGCGCTCGGCGCGGAGCTGCGCCAGCCGCTTGACGATGGCCCGCGTGTCGTTCGAGTCGCCGCGCTCCGCGCGGGTCGTCGAGGCGATGAACAACCGCTCCCGCAACGCCCGGTTCTTGAGCGAGGCCTGCGCCGGTTGCTGGGTGGTGTTCTGCAACGGCAGCACCCACTTCCCGTCGATCCTGCGCTGGCGCGCCGCTTCGGCCGCGACGGCGATCTCCGCGTCGCTCAGGCCGTCGAGCTCGTTCTTGTCGCCCACGATGATCGCCCCCGCCTTCGTCGCCGCGAGCAGCCGGTTCTGAAAGTCGGTCGCGAGCTTCGACTCCTCCTGGTTCAGGGCGCGCAGCCGCGCCTTGTCCGGCTCCGCCAGCAGCGCGCCGGCGCGCACGAAGTCGCGGTAGTAGCGCTCAACCAGGAATGCCTGCACGGAGTCGAGGCCGAGATCGGCGCGCCGCTCGTACACGCTCCTGACGCGGCGGAACAACGTGTCGTTCAAGTGGATCGCGTCGAGATGCGCGGCAAGCCGCGGTGCTTCTTCGGTCTGCACCCGCTGCAGCGTATCGTCGGTGTTCGCCTGCGTCATCGCGTTGAACACCTTGAACGCGCGCGTGAGCAGGGCACCCGAGCGCTCCAGCGCGACGATGGTGTTGTCGAAGCTGGGTACCGCGGTGTCGGTCGCGATACCGGCGATCTCAACCAGCTGCTGGCGCATGCCTTCTTCCAGCGCCGGCTGGTAGTCCGCTTCGTGAATGCGGTCGAACTGGGGAGCCTGGTACAGCAACGAACTGGCGCTCGCGAACGGGTTCGCGCTCGTGAAACGCGCGGTCCCGGGGGACGCGGGTGTGGAGACCCGGGTGCAGCCGAGCAAGGGGACGCACAGCGCAAGCCAGCGGCGGCGATTACGCCGTGGCATCGGCGTGGCCCCGAACGTGCAGAGAGCGGAACAACACCCGACCTGCGGTGGCTACATCCCGGACCGCGGTGTTGAACGCGGCCTCATTGGCCTTCGAGGGAGCGTGGAAGCCGCTGATCTTGCGCACGAACTGCAGCGCTGCGTCGTGCAGCTCGGCGTCGGTTGGTGCGTGATCCGGGTGTCGCAGACGCTTGATGTTTCGGCACATGGGACCGAGACCTTTGGAAGTGGAATGCGGCCAGCAGCCATCGGGTCGTCATTGTCAGAATGAATAGAAGTCGAACCCGGCGGCGCGCCAGTCCGCTCCGTAGAGCACGGTGACGAGTGAGTTCGGTGCAGCGCCGAGTCCTCTGGCGTAACAGATGTGCACAACCGGTGTGCCAAGTCGCGAGATACCGCGACCTTCCACCGGATCGCACCCGACGAACATCCAGCCCCGTGCGTCTTTGAGCCGCCGACCGACGCTCTCGCGGAGGGCATCCGAGACGAAGGCCGTGAGCCCCGGCGCAACGTGGGGCGCTTCGGCTCGAGCTGCGATGTCTCGCAGCAGACGGTCGATCGGCTGGGGTGGTTTCACCTCGGAGGGCGCGCGTCGCAGCATGTGCGGAGGCGTCAGTCGCGGCTCCATGATCCCCGCGATCGTCACTGCCATCGCCTCGGGCAGCGATTGCTCGAGGTTATCGAGCACGATCACGGTCAGGTCGAAGTCGGGGTAGCGTTGGATGGCGGTGCGAAAGCCCTGCCAGGCGCCGCCGTGACCGATGCGGCGATAGCCCCTCTGCTGGGCGACCTGCCAGCCGAATCCGTAAGGGTACGTGCCCCCGTCGTTCAAGCGGACGGGAGTCCAGCTCGCCTCGAGCCCCGCCCGACTCGGGATCTTCCAATGGTTCAGCCCAATGGCCCATTGTGCCAGGTCGCGCACCGTGAAATACAGCGCTCCGTCCGCCGTCGTGTTGAGTGACGGCGACACCCAGTCCTGGTTCTTCAGCGTGTCGTTGACCAGGTGATAACCGGCGGCCCGATTCGGGATGATGTCCGCTTCGGAGATGACACGGGTCGTGCGCATGCCGAGCGGCCGAAAGACGTGGTCCCGCAGGAAGTCGCCGTAGAACACACCCGTGACGCGGTGGATGATGATCCCGAGCAGGACGTACCCCGTGTTGCTGTAGCTCCAGCGATCTCCGGGGGCGAACTCGAGTGGCCGATTGGCCGCGAGCTTCACGAGCTCGTCCTCGGTGTAGTCGCGGCGGGCGTCGAGCGTGCTGTCGGTGTAATCGGCGATGCCGGAGGTGTGCGTGAGGAGGTGCCGGATGGTGATGCCTCGCCACGTGGTCGGGCCCTCGGGGAGAAACCGCCTGATCGAGTCGTCGAGCGAGAGACGTCCCTGCTCGGAGAGCATGACTATCGCCGCCGCCGTGAACTGCTTGCCGACCGATCCGGACTGGTACACGGTACTGTCGGTCGCGGGCACGTGATGCTCCACGTTGGCATAGCCGTAGCCGCGCGCCAGCACAACGCTGTCGCCGCGGAGCACGGCGACCGAAAGGCCGGGGATCCGGTAACGGGTGACCTCGGTTCGGATATACCGGTCGATCGAGTCCAACGGCGCGGGGGTCTGCGCCGGCCCCGCAGGGACGAACAGCAGGAGGAGCCCGAACCAGGCGTGGTTCATGAGGCTAGAAGCCGAGCGCGAGGCCGGAGAGCGCGAGCAGGATGCCTAGTTGGGATTCGGCGGCTTGACGCCGCTCCGCGCCAAGCTCTCGCCCACCTCTCTGCCGATGACGGCGCCCCAGGTTTGCCCTACCTGCATGCTCTCCTGGAGGATCAGCGGCTGGACCTCACTCAAGTGCTTGCCGAGCGGGCTCTCGTAGAAGCGCACGAGCTGATCGAGCTCCGCCTGGCTGAAATGAGACGCGTAAATCGGAACGAGCGAGTCCACGAGCTGCGGGAGGCCGCGCCGAGCTCGCGTGAGGAACGCATCCCAGAAGGCGGCGGGGATTTGCGGATTGGCGGCCCGCTGTGCCGGCACCATCGCCTCCATACCGCTCAGCGCAAGCCGAGCGGCGCCGGTCAGATCCAGCAGGTGCCGAATGGTGGTGGCTTTCGCGGGCTCTACCGGCCCCAGGCGCCGCTGTGCGAGTACCGGAGTCGTCAGTACCGTCGCAACCAGCGTCAAGCCCATCTGGAATCCCATCAAGAATGGGGCGAGCCACGCTAATCGACCAGGGCGCGAGGGGTGAGTGGTGCAGGAAGATGTCCGGCGTCGTCACGCGACGCTATGCCATGCTACCTCTGGACGGTGCGACGCGGCAACCTCCCACCCCCGCCCGGCCCCTTGTCCCGGCGCATATATATGTGTATATACACGTATATATGCCGCGACGCCGTCTGCCGACTTCGCTCGACGAGATATCCAGTCACTGCGTGTGCTTCAGTGTGCGCCGCGCGGCCCGCGCCGTCACGCAAGCCTACGACCGCACGCTCGCGCCGAGCGGCCTTCGCGCCACGCAGCTGACGCTGCTGGTCGCCCTGGCGCGCGTCGGCACCGTCCCGTTCGCCAGGCTGGCGAGCGCTCTGGGAATGGACCGCACGACGTTCACCCGGAACGTGGCGCCCCTCAAGCGAGACGGGCTCCTGACCATGCGGCGAGGACCGGACCGTCGAGTGAAGCTCGTCGCGATCACCACGAGCGGCCGGAAGGCGCTGGCCAGGGCGATCCCGCTGTGGGAGCGTGCGCAGCGGCGCATCACCACAGGCTTGGGCGCGGGACACTGGGATTCCCTCCGCCGGGAGATCGAACGGATCACCGCGCTCGCTGACATCAACCCTCGAGAAGGAACCCGACCATGATCCCCCTCATTCCGTGGTACATCACGCTGATCGTGCTCGCGATCAACCTGACGATCGCCGTAACCGTCTGGCGCCTCGTGTCCAACGCGGCGGGGCGAAGCGGCCTCCCGCCCACCACGCGGCGCGCAGTCCGTGCAGGCTCCGCCCTCTTCCTCGGCGCGTGGCTCGGCGCAGCCCTGCTCGCCGCGCCCGCCCCGGCATCGCTCGCGGCCCGAGACGAGTTCTACATCACGCCGCTGATCCCGTTGTTCGCGGCGCTGGGGCTCACGATCGTGTCCCTGGCGCTGTGGCGCTCCGCAGCGCTCCGGAGTGTGGTCGCCGCGGCGTCTCTCCCCGCGCTCATCGGGGTGCAGTTCTACCGCACCATCGGGGCGGTGTTCGTGGTGCTGCTCGCCCAGGGACAGCTCCCCGCCCACTTCGCGCTGCCGGCCGGTTGGGGCGACGTGGCGATCGGGCTCACTGCCCCGCTCGTGGCGCTGGCGCTCGCCCGCGGCGTCCCGGGCGGCCGCACGCTGGCCATCTCCTGGAACGTGCTCGGTCTCTTGGATCTGGTCGTCGCCGTCGGGATGGGGACGGGCTTCTTGGCCCCGGTTCTGGCGCCGGACCTCGGCGCGCGGGTTCCACCAGCCGCGGCGATGGGAGTGTTTCCGATGATCCTCGTCCCGACCTTCGCGGTGCCGGTGTCGGTCCTGCTGCACGCGCTCGCCCTCGGGGGGTTGTTGCGGAAGGTTCGGCTGGACTCGGGGCTCGTGTCGGAGCCGCTGGTGTGACCTACGACGGAGGGGCGCGCACCGGAGCGTCTACGAGGGAGAGTACGGCGCAGCAAGCCGCAGAAGGAGCAGAGCCTCGTGAGCGACCCGCCCCACGCGTGTCTAGATCGGCTCCCCGCTCGTCAAGAACCCGTGATGGGGACTCCAGCCACCGAACAGACGGTGCCAGAGGGGAGCATCGAGCCCGAATTCGAGCCTTGTCGGTTGCCACGTACCGCCGGTAAGCGTCGGTGCTGTCCAGAGACATTCTTTCGGCGAGATGGCGTGGACGGGCACGTACCATGTCATGACGTCAGCCTGGCGCCGCCAGACGCTGCGTACCTCCCCATCGACGACGACCGAGACATTGATCGCCTGCACCGGGCCGGTTCCGGGATCAACGATGGCGCCGCCGATCAAATAGCCGACCAGGGGTCCGGTCGGCCCCGCGTGAACCGGCATCCCCATGCAGTGATCGGCCCCGGTCATGCGCCGGTACTTCGTGCTGCTTCGCGAGCACCACGCGATGAGCGCCACGAAGACGATCGCCATGGCGAATGCGGCCGCTCGGCCCACGGCGGAGGAGAGAGTCGTGTTGGGCATTGGACGCGACCGCGCCTAACCTGCGGCCTTCAACCCGCTGGCGCAATGCGCTGCCCTTGAAACCCCGCTTGAGACCGGCCCGCCTTGAACTGTCGGTGCGGTTCTGAGCGGGGTGCCAACTACCCGCCCTGGCGCAACCGGGCGCGCGGCCCGCAGCTTTGACACCAACGTCACGCACCCCGCCCCGGGGGGACTCATGCACACCACGCCCGGCATCCACACCACGCAGAGCATCCAAGACGACGTCTACGCCCAGTGGGTCAAAGACCCCGAAGGGTTTTGGGCCGAAGCCGGCGACGCGATCCACTGGAACAAGCGATGGGACCGCGTCCTCGATAGCTCGCGCGCCCCGTTCTACCGCTGGTTCCCAGGTGGGGTGGTCAACACGTGCTACAACGCGCTCGATTGGCACGTGGAGCACGGCCGGGGCGATCAGCCCGCGCTGGTGTACGACAGCCCCGTAACGGGAACCGTCAAGACCTTCACCTTTCGAGAGCTGCTGAACGAGGTCGCCCGGTTCGCCGGAGTGCTGGTCGGACAGGGCGCCGGGAAGGGCCACCGGGTCATCATCTACATGCCCATGGTCCCGGAGGCGGTGATCGCGATGCTGGCGTGCGCGCGGATCGGGGCGATTCATTCGGTCGTATTCGGGGGCTTCGCCTCGCACGAGCTCGCGGCGCGCATCAGCCACGCGGAGCCGACGCTGATCGTGTCCGCCTCGTGCGGCATCGAAGTGAATCGCGTCGTTCCCTACAAGCCGTTGCTCGACAAGGCGATCGAGCTCGCCACGGTGAAGCCGCGTCGCTGTATCATCCTCCAGCGGCCCGAAGAGCGGGCTCCGATGATCGCCGGGCGCGACCGCGACTGGGGGGAGTTGATGGCGGCGGCGCGGGGCGCGGAGTGCGTGCCCGTCGCCGCGACCGATCCGCTCTACATCCTCTATACGTCGGGCACCACGGGGATGCCGAAGGGCGTCGTCCGCGACAACGGCGGCCACGCCGTCGCGCTCAAGTGGAGCATGCCGCACATCTACGGCGTCGAGCCCGGCGAAGTCTTCTGGGCCGCCTCCGACCTCGGCTGGGCGGTCGGGCACTCCTACATCGTCTACGGTCCGCTGCTCAACGGGAACACCACCATCCTGTACGAGGGGAAGCCGGTCGGCACGCCCGATCCCGGTGCCTTCTGGCGGGTGATCTCGCAGCACCGGGTCCGCGTCTTCTTTACCGCTCCGACGGCGATCCGCGCCATCAAACGCGACGATCCCACGGGGGAACACGTCCGGCGCCACGACCTGAGCGCGTTCCGGACGTTCTTTCTCGCCGGCGAGCGGTGCGATCCCGACACGCTGCACTGGGCGGAGCAGCAGCTCGGCGTCCCGGTCATCGACCACTGGTGGCAGACGGAGACCGGTTGGCCCATCGGGGTGAATTGCGTGGGGCTGGGAATGCTCCCGGTGAAACCGGGGTCGTGCGCCAAGGCCGTCGCGGGGTACGACGTGCGCGTCCTGGGCGAGGACGGCCACGAGCTGCCCGCCGGGGAGACCGGAAACATCGTCATCCGGCTGCCGTTGCCTCCGGGCTGCCTGCCGACGCTCTGGAACAACGACGAGGGTTACGTGCGCTCGTACATGAGCCGGTACCCGGGCTACTACCTCACGGCCGATGCCGGCTACAAGGACGAGGACGGTTACCTCTGGGTGATGGGTCGCACCGACGACATCATCAACGTGGCGGGCCACCGGCTCTCCACCGGGGCCATGGAAGAGGTGCTCGCCTCCCATCCCGACGTGGCCGAGTGTGCGGTCGTGGGCGTGGCCGACGAGATCAAGGGGGAGATTCCGCTGGGGCTCATCGTGCTCAAGGTGGGCGTGCAGCGGCCCGCCGACGCCATCGCCGACGAGCTCGTGGCCAGGGTGCGTGAGCGGATCGGCCCAGTCGCGGCGTTCAGGAAGGCGATCGTCGTGCAGCGGCTGCCGAAGACGCGATCCGGCAAGATCTTGCGCGGTACGATCAAAAAGATCGCCGATGGGAAAGAGTACCGGGTGCCACCCACGATCGACGATCCCGTGAGTCTCGATGAGATCACGGCGACGTTGGCCACGGCAGGGTATCCACGGCGCTGAGCCGCCGGATCCGCCTCGTTCAGCCTCCGCCCGCCCACACCCGCTCCGCCTGCCACAAGTGCCGGTGCTGGTGCCGCGGCAGAATCGTGAAGCAGGCGAAGAGATTGTACCGCACATGCGCGTTGAACGGCGAAGTCACGCGCACCTGGGAAAGCGGCAGGCCGTCCGCCTGGGCGAGGCAGTCGAGCTGCGCGGCCTGGAGACGATCGAATTCTTGGACCAGGAGCGCAGGGGCGGCCAAGCTCGAGGGCAGGAACCGCGCGATGGTCTTCAACCGGACACGAACCGGCGGTCCCATCGTCGCCCACAACAGCCAGCCGATGGGATCCCGACGGTACCGGCCCGGCGGGCGCCGCTCCAGCATGCGAGCGCGAGACACGGCGTGCTGCAACAGCGGCACATAGGCCATTGACGTGAGGTTCAAATGCGCCACGCACTCGGCCACGGACCAGCGCTCCGGGTCGGCGCGCAGCCCCCAGCGCTCCTCCGGAATCGCGCGCACCAGCTCGTGAAGACGCGCCTGCGCGCTGCGATACTCATCGGCGATCAGTTGGAGTTGCGGATGCATGTGCGCCACCGCCTTC
>QHTS01000076.1 GCA_003220905.1 Gemmatimonadota bacterium
GATCTCGTCCGCACTCGAGCAATAGCTGCGGAGCTCTGGCTCCCCCTTGCGGATCACCTGCAGCGCCACCTCGCGCACATCCTGCTCCAGGCATCCACCGCTGACGTTGCCGGCAGTGCTGCCGTCCTCGGCGACCACGAGCTTCGCCCCCTCGTGGCGGTACGCCGAGCCGCGCACCCGCACGACGGTGGCGAGGGCGGCGCGCTTCCCCTCCGCCCGGACGCGGGCGAGGAAGTCCAGGACTTCGCGCGTTTCAAGCCACTGCTTCATGCAGCCTCTCCGCGAGATGCGCGAGCGACGCGATATTAGCGCACGCGACGAACTCGTCCACATGCGGCAGCGCGGCCACCAGTCCTTGCGTACTCGGCTCGAACCCGGGCCGGCCGGCGAGCGGATCGAGCCAGATCAGCCGGCGACACGAGCGCCGCAGCGTCGCCATCTCGCGCGCGAGCTGCGCAGGGTCGTCGCGCTCCCAGCCATCGGACACGATGATCACCACGGCACTACTTCGAATGGTGCGTCGCACCCAGCGGCGGTTGAGCTCGTGCAGGCTCGCGCCGATGCGGGTCCCCCCGCTCCAGTCCACCACCTTCCCCGCCACGCGCTCGAGCGCCGCGTCGGGATCGCGCACCCGCAGCTCGCGCGTGATACGGGTCAATCGCGTCCCGAAGACGAAGACCTCCACCGGCGCCCCGGAGCCCGCCAGGGCGTGCGCGAAGCGCAGCAGGAAGCGGCTGTACCGCTCCATCGACCCGGATATGTCGCATACCAAAGCGATGGGGCGTGGCCGGGTGCGGCGTTGCCACCAGCGCCACGCCACGGGCTCACCGCCCGCGCCCAGCGAGCTCCGAAGCATGAGGCGCGCGGCGAGCCGATTGCCCCGGCGGCCCGGCCGCCGGCGACGCGATGGCCGGAGCGGCAGGCGGGGCCGCAGAGCCGCGAGCATCGCCGCCGCGTCCCGCGCCTCGGCCGGCGTGAGTTCCGCGAAGTCCGCCGTGCGCAGGGCTTCGTGCACGCTCGCGCCCACGCGCGCCGTGTCGTCGACGACGTCGGTGACGTCCATCTCAGGGGGCGCGTCGGGGCCGAAGGCGACGTCGGTGAGGGGGCGTTCCTTCTGGCGCAGCCGCGGCAACGCGCTCGAGACGGCGCCGCGAGCAGTGCTCGGACGCCAGAAAAGATCGAACGCCGCGTCGTACACCGCGCGGTCCTCGCGCCGACGCACGAACACCGCCCGCCCCGCCGCTTTCACGTCGCCCCGGCGGTCGAAGCCCAGCAGCGCCAGCACGTCGGCGAAGCGGCGGGTCTGGTCGGCATCGACGGACAGGCCGGCGCGCCGGAGGATGCGACCGAACAAGATGACGTTGCCGACCAGACCATTGCCGGTCGTCACGGCTTCACCGCCCGTACCTCATCAAGGAGCTTCGCTGCGCCCCCGCCCTTCAGCGCCGCTACGTCTTCCTGATACTTGAGCAGCGCCCCCAGGGTCTGCTCGACCTGCTCGGCCTCGAGGCGCTTGGCGCCCAACGCTTCCAACGCCGCCGCCCAATCGATGGTCTCGGCGATTCCCGGGACCTTGGTCAAATCCGCCGCACGCAGCCGCTGCACGAAGGCGACCACTTCAGCCGCGAGCGCCTGCCCGAGCTCCGGCCGACGGGCGCCGAGAATCGCGAGCTCGCGCTCGGCGCTCGGATAGTCGATCCAGTGATACAGGCAGCGCCGCTTGAGCGCGTCGTGCACTTCGCGGGTCCGGTTACTGGTGATGATCACATGCGGCGGGCGCTGGGCCTTGATCGTCCCGATCTCGGGGATGGTAATCGCGAAGTCCGCGAGGACCTCGAGCAGGTACGCCTCGAACTCCTCGTCGGCACGATCGACCTCGTCGATCAAGAGGACTGGAGGCTCGGGGCGGGAGTTCTCGAGCGCCCGGAGCAGCGGCCGCCGGATGAGGAATTCCTCGGAGAAGATGTCCTTCGTCGCCGCCCGCCTCGCCTCGCCGCGCGCCTCGAGCAACCGGATCTCGAGCATCTGACGGGGATAGTCCCACTCGTACACGGCCGTGTTGACGTCCAGCCCCTCATAACACTGCAGCCGGATGAGCTCCGTCTTGAGGACATCGGCGAGGGTGCGGCCGACTTCGGTCTTCCCCACGCCCGCCTCGCCTTCGATGAGCAGCGGGCGATCGAGCGTCAGAGAGAGATACACGGCCGTGGCGAGGTCGCGGTCGGCGACGTACCGCTCGGCTGCGAAGGCAGCCTGGACGGAATCGATGGATTCCAGTTTGCGCGCGCCCATCACCTGCAATCTACTTGGAGCGTTCCCCGACGCGCGCCGCGAACTTGTCCCAGAAGCTCTCCGTGAGCTTCTTCGCGGTGCCCTTCAAGAGCCGGGCCCCCACGCTCGCCACCGTGCCGCGGACCTCCGAGGTGGCGCTCCACTTGAGGCGCGACCGGTTTGGGGGGAGGGGCTCGATTTCCAGCGTGGTGCTCACTTCCACGCCCGAGCCGGGCGCCTTGCCGTGGGCCGACATCTTGAGGCTCTTGGGCGGGTTCACGTCCGACAGCTCGACCTCGAGCTGAAATTTCACCTTCACGGCACCCACGCCGAACCCCGAGATCACCTTGAAGTGCCGGTCGTCGATCGGCTCCACCGACTCGACTCCCGGTGCCACCGACGCCACGAACTCGTGATCGAGCAGCCGTTTCCACACCTCGTCGGGGGGCGCGGCGATCTCGGGCGCGCCGGAAAAATCGAGTCGCACTACCTGGCCCGCTCGAGCGCCTGGGTGAGCGCTCGCCGCGCCGCGACGGTCGCAAGGTGCGTGCGGTACTCGGGGCCTGCATGGATGTCGTCGTTCGCTTCGACGCCAGCCACCGCGGCCGCGGCCACCTGCGAAATCAGCTCGTCGCCCGACGTCCCCACGAGCTTCGCCGCCGCAGGCGCCAGGAACGGCGTGTCGGCGAGCCCGGTGAATGCCAGCTCGGCTCGGGTGATCATCCCCTTGGCGATCGCGATCAGCGCGGCGGCTCCCGCCAACGCGTATCCCGACGCCGCCTGCTCGAAGCTCGCGTACGCCATCCCCGCGCCCTTGGGCGGCGCGGGCAGCTGGATCTCCGTGAGCAGCTCGTTGGGCTTCATGGCGGTCGTGAACGGTCCTTTGAAGAATTTCCGCGCCGCCACGGAGCGCTTGCCGCCCTTGGACTGCAACAGAAACGTCGCGTCGAGCACGAGCATCACCGGCGGCATATCGGCCGCCGGATCGGCGTGGGCCAACCCTCCACCGATGGTTCCCGCATTCCGTACCTGTAAATCGCCGATGTGCTCGGTCACCTCCGCAATGAGGGGGTACAGCGTACCGAGCTCCCTGGACTCGAGCAGCTCGCGGTAGGTCGTGGCGGCGCCGATCTTCATACCGCCGCCCGCCTGCTTGATGCCCTTGAGCTCCTGCAGTTGGCCGATGTCCACGAGCGTATCCGGCTGCGCCAGCCGGAACCTGAGGAGCGGCAGCAGGCTATGGCCGCCGGCGATGACCTTGGTGTTCTTCCCGATGGCCTTGAGCGCGTCCTTCAAATTCTTCGCGCGCAGGTATTCGAAGGAGGTCGGGATCACTTGGCGCCTCCTCTTGCGTGCTGGATCGCGGCCCACACGCGGGCGGGCGTAAGCGGCTTGTCGATGTGGGAGATACCGAGGGGCGCGAGCGCGTCGCACACGGCGTTCACGAGGGTCGGCACCGAGGCGATCGTCCCCGTCTCCCCCACACCCTTCACGCCGAGGGGGTTCACCGGGGATGGCGTCACAGTGTGGGCCGTCTCGACCTTCGGCATCTGCGATGCCTTCGGGACCGCGTAGTCCATCATCGTGCCGGTGAGGAGTTGCCCGTCCTCGTCGTACACGGCCATCTCCTGCAGCGCCTCACCCAACCCCTGGATCACACCGCCGTGCACCTGGCCGTCCACGATCATCGGATTGATCTGGGGCCCGCAGTCGTCCACCGCGATGTAGCGGAGGATCTTAACCTCGCCGGTCTCGACGTCCACTTCGACGGTGCAGATGTGGGTGCCGAACGGGTACACGAAGTTCGACGGATCGAAGAAGGCCGTCGCCTCGAGCCCCGGCTCGACGCCGGGCGGCATGTTCCAGGCGACGTTCGCCATGAGGGCGAGCTCGCCGAAGGTCTTTCCTCTATCTGGCGAGCCCTTCACCGCGAACTTCCCGTCCTTCCACTCGAGGTCGGCCTCGTTCGCCTCGAGCAGGTGGGCGGCGATCTTCTTCGCTTTGTCCTTCACCCGCTGCGCCGCCACCTTCACGGCGCTGCCGCACGCCGCAGTGGTCCGGCTGCCGTACGTCCCCCACCCTTGGGGGGTCGCTTCGGTGTCGCCGGCCACGACCTCGACGTTCTCGACCGGGATGCCGAACTCGTCGCCCACGATCTGCGCGAAGGTCGTCTCCTCGCCCTGGCCGTGTGGCTTGGCGCCGATGTAGGCGCGGACCACGCCGGTGGGATAGACGCGCACGATCGCGCTGTCGTACAGCCCCCCGCCAAACCCGACGGCTCCCGCCACTTGGGAGGGGCCGAGGCCGCAGATCTCGCAGTAGGTCGTGACGCCGACGCCCAGGTAGCGCCCTTCTTTGCGCCCTTTGGCCTGCTCGGCGCGGAACTTCTTGTAGTCGAACATCTGGAGCGCCTTGTCGAGCGCGCCCTGGTAGTTGCCCGAATCGTAGGTGAGCCCGGTGGCGACGGTGTACGGGAACTTCTCCTTGGGGATCAGGTTCATGCGCCGTACCTCGACCGGGTCCAATCCGACCTTTCGCGCGTACAGGTCGATCATCCGCTCCAGCAGGAACGTCGCCTCGGGACGGCCGGCGCCGCGGTAGGCGTCCACCGGTGTGGTGGTCGTGTACACGCCGTAGATCGTTCCTTCGATGTTGGGGATGGTGTACGGCCCGGAGTACATCAAGCCGTGCAGGATCGTCGGGATGCCCGGCGCCGCCGTGGAGGCGTAGCCGCCGAGCCCGGCGTACACCTTGGTGCGCAGTCCCGTGATCTTGCCGTCCTTCGTGCCGCACAGCGCCACGTACTCGACGTGATCGCGGCCGTGGATCGTCACCTTGTAGTTCTCGGAGCGGTCCTCGGTCCATTTCACGGGCCGCCCGAGCTCCATGGACGCGAAGCTCACCAGGGCCTCGTCCGGGTAGCCCGGGATCTTGCTCCCGAACCCGCCGCCCACCTCTGGCGCGATCACGCGGATGCGATGCTCCGGGAGCTTCGTCATCACGGACAGGAGGAACCGGTGGATGTGCGGGTTCTGGCTCGTCACCCAGCAGGTGAGCTGGCCCGTTCCGGGGTTGTAGCTCGCGCACGCCGCGCGCGGCTCCATCGCCGTCGGTAGGAGCCGGTTTTGTACGATTCGCTGCTCCACCGTAACGGGCGCTTCCGCGAACGCCTTCGCGACGTCGCCCCCCGCCACCTTCCACGTGAACGCGACGTTGCCGGGAACTTCTTTGTGGAGCTCGGGCGCCCCCTTCTGCGTGGCCTTTTCGGGATCGACCACCGCGTCGAGGGCGTCGTAGTCAACGTCGATCAGGTCGAGCGCATCCCGCGCCGCGGCGCGCGACTCGGCCACGACCATGGCGAGCCCGTCGCCCACGTAGCGGACTTTTTCCACGGCGAGAGGGGGGTGCGGCGGGACCTTCAGGTCACAGTTGGGCACGTTCCAGGCGCAGGGGACGGTGTCCAGCTTGTCTTTCACGTCGGCGCCCGTGTAGACCGCTACGACGCCCGGCGCTTTCTTCGCTTTCGCGACGTCGACCTTCCTGAGTTTCGCGTGGGCGTAGGTGCTGCGCAGCACGGCGGCGTACAGGAGGCCAGGCAGCTTCACATCGTCGGTGTAGGTCGCCTTGCCGGTGATGAGCCGAGGGTCCTCCCGACGCTTGATACCGGAGCCGAAGAGCGTTGCCATGGCGGGAGCCCCCTACCGTGCGCCTGCCGCGGCCTGGATCGCGGCGACGATGTTTTGGTAGCCTGTGCAGCGGCACAGATTTCCCTCGAGCGCGTGGCGGATCTCCGCCTCGGTCGGCTTGGGCTTGTGGGCAAGCAGGTCGGCCGCCGTCATGATCATGCCGGGAGTGCAGAACCCGCAC
>QHTS01000077.1 GCA_003220905.1 Gemmatimonadota bacterium
GTCGCCGTGTTCAACAAGACGGCGCAGGAGCATGGCGCCCCGGTGCTCGTGGCGGGTGCGCCTGTGGAGGTGAAGGCCGTCGCGGTCCGGTGACGGACGGCTTGCCGACCGCTGTTTGGATCGGCGTGTTCGCAGGACAACTGTTAGGAAGGAGATCCTCATGGCTGCTCGCCGCATCCTGGGGGCGCCCCTCGCCTTCCTCGGCGCGCTGTCGCTGGCGTGCGCTGGGGAGCGCAGCATCGCCCCACCCCTCCCGGCTTCATTCTCGCTCCAGGACGCCACGCCGTTCTATGAACAACACAACCTGGTGTCCGACGGGGCCGTGTCAGCGGACCTCGTCGATGCGGCCCTCGTCAACGCGTGGGGACTGGTTGCTAGCGCCACCTCGCCCTGGTGGGTCGCCGACAACGGAACCGGGCTCTCCACGCTCTATAACGGCAACACCGGCGCCAAGGTCAGCCTAACAGTCAGCGTTCCTGGTGCGCCGACCGGCATCGTGTTCAACGGCGGTGCCGGCTTCGTCGTGACGAGCGGCACAAAGTCGGGCCCCGCGCGCTTCATTTTCGCCAGCGAGGACGGCACCATTTCGGGCTGGACCCCGGCGGTGGCGGCCACGCAGGCGGTTGTAGCCGTCGACAATTCGGCGGGGGGTGGCGTTTACAAAGGGCTGGCCATCGTCAGCACCGCCTCGGGCGACCGTCTCTACGCCACCAACTTTCGTGCGGCTACCGTGGACGTGTTCGACGCCTCGTTCCATTCTGTGCCGGGCGGGTTCGTGGACCCCGGCCTTCCGGCGGGCTACGCGCCGTTCGGCATCCGGAGCCTGGGGGGCGCGATCTACGTCACCTACGCTCTGCAGGACGCGGACAAAAAGGACGACGTCGCCGGCGAGGGTCATGGGTTCGTGAACGCCTTCGACACGGGCGGCCACCTGCTCCGTCGCGTGGCGTCCGGTGGGCGACTCAACTCGCCGTGGGGGCTCGCGCTCGCACCTGCCGATTTCGGAGCCTTCAGCGGGGACCTGCTCGTGGGGAACTTCGGCGACGGCCATATCAACGCGTTCGACCCCCACCGCGGCCACGGCGGGCTGCAACAACGGGGCCAGCTCCATGCCGCCGACGGCCGACCGATCGCGATCGATGGCCTGTGGGCCATCGCCTTCGGTAACGGCGCGGCTGCCGGGCCGGCGAACGTGCTCTTCTTCACGGCCGGTCCGTTAGACGAGGAGCACGGCCTGTTCGGCAAGCTCGTAGTGACCTCGCACCCGGGCCTGGTGCCGTAGAGAGCGCGTCCGTCCGCGCGGCTTGCTAGCGGCGAGGGGGTAGCGAGAAGACGAAGACGGTCGGGGATCCCTCCCGACCGAAGTTGTATGACCCGCCGCCCGAGGCTGCCGCGACGTACTGCTTGCCGTTCACGGCGTACGTCACGACGCCTCCCAGGATCCCCGAGCCGGTATAGAACCGGTACAGCTCCCGGCCGGTCTCGGCGTCGAGCGCGAGGAAGTCTCCCGTCAGCTCACCGGTGAAGACCAGCCCCCCCGCCGTGGCGGTCACTCCCGCGACCGTCGGCCTGGGGGACCGGTATCGCCAGCGTACCGTCCCGCGCGCCGCGTCCAGCGCCGTGAGCCACCCCCTGGCCTGGCCGGCCGAATCGGAGGTGTACGTGCCTCCCATGTACAGCGTGCCGGGCACGAAGCGCGTCGTCGTCCCGGCCTGGTATGTCCCGCACCAATCGACGGCGGCCACGTAGAGTGAGTGCGTGCGCGGATCGTGCGCCGGCCCGTTCCACTCGACGCCGCCGTGGATGCCGGGGCACACTCTGATGGGCGTCGTTCCCACGACCTTCTCGGCGTTCATCCGCGTGGTGATGGCGACCTCGTACACGCGCTGGTGCGTATCGCGGTCGAGCACCGTGAGCACGCCCGCTTTCCCGCTGGTAGCGATCAGATTCCGCTCGTGCCCGCCGACCGTTTCGCGGAACAGTGGAGAAACCTGGGTCAGGTCCCAATCGTGGGTGTCGCCAGGCAGAAGTTGGTCGTACCACCGCAGCTTGCCGGTGCGGACGTCGAGGGCGACGAGGGCATTGGTATAGAGATTCTTCCCCGGCCGGAGATGACCAGCGAGGTCGGGGGCGGGGTTCGTGACCGCGACGTACAGCTCCTGCTTCGCCGGATCGAGCGCGAGCGGAGTCCAGACCGCCCCACCTCCCTGGGCGAGGCGCATGGGATTCCCCCACGTCTCCGCACCCGGCTCGCCTGGACCGGGGACGGTGCTGAACCGCCACACCGGCTTGCCGTCTGCGAGTCGGAAAGCCCCGATCCATCCCTGAATGTTGTTCTCGCCGCCGGCGGGTCCGATCACCACGAGGTCGTCGTACACGAGCGGTGGCATCGTGATGGTCTCGCCCACGTCCGGGCGAGCGACGTGCCGTGCCCAGAGCAGCTCGCCGTCCCGGGCGTCGAGCCCCAGGAGATAGCCGTCGGCCGTGCCACGCACGACATACCCCCGCGCGAGCGCCACCCCGCGGTTCATCGGCCACAGTTCGTAGTCTCTCGGCTGCCACGTGTGTCGCCACCGCGGACGGCAGGTGGCGGCGTCGATCGCCACCGTCTCGCGCACCGTGGTCAGGTACATCACGCCGCGGTACACAACTGGGCCTGTCTGGAAGGTCCCGCTTGAGCCGACCTGAAAGACGCAGGCGACGGTGAGGTGCCCGACGTTGGCTGGAGCCAGCTGGCTGAGCCTCGAGTACCGTGTTCCGAAGAAGTTGCCGGTGTGGTAGAGCCAGTCCGCGGAGTCGGGATTCGTGAGCTCGGCCTGAATCGGGCCGGCGTCGGCGGGCACCGTGCCCTCGCCCCGAATGAATTCTGGGGCCGCGAGGGGGTCGGGCTCCGTCGCGGCGGCGTGGGCGTCGAAGCGAATCAGCCGGAGCAGGGTGTCGGAGGCATCGAACCGCCGGGACCCGGACGGCCAGCCGTTACGCTGCAACAGGTAGGCGAACACGGCCAGGTAGTCGTCGGGCCTCAGCGAGCCCATGGCCAGCTTCGGCATCGACGTCCGCAGGATGTAGAGCAAGTCGCTGGCCGACCGCTCGGGAGGCTCCCACCGGCGAACGAACGCTGGTCCGGCGAGCGCTGGCGCCGCCACGCCCTCAAGCTCGGCGCCGTGGCAGTCGGCACAGGAGGCGCTGTAGATCTGCCGACCTCTTTTGGCTTGATCCGTCGAAAACACCGCCGGAAGACTCGAAGCGGCGGGATCGGCGGCGGCACAGGACGTCCCGCCTACACCGATCCCGAGCGAGGCGCCCAGGACGAGCGCGTACCTCCCCAGGGCCGACCAACCGCTCCATCCGCGCGTCCGTGCTGCCGGTAGGACTGAATGAGCCATAGAGCGATGCGTCGGCGCGCTGCAAGTTTCGGACAACAGGTGAGGCGGGAGCGCGGCGGTCGGAAAGCGCCGAGTCGCCCCACGGCGCGACCCGGCGGGGAGCGAGCAGGCAAGACCACGCGTTGCGGCGACGCCACAGGCTGGCGCCTTCTTGTCGTAGGACTGCGACGACCGATCAGGCGTCCGCGGTGCGGAGAGCTCGCCCTTTCTGCCAACGCCTCAGGCTTAACCAGCCGGCCGTCGCCAGCACGCCGAGCGGGATCACGATTCCGAGCCCCCGGATGCAGGCCGCGACGAGGGCGACGAAGTTCCGCCACGCCTGCTTGAACGCCTCGCCGATGACGCTCGAGCCAGCGCGCCCCACTACGGGCAGCGGCTCGTGCACGTAGATCGTCAGCGTGCTCAGCACCGCGTGGGCCCGGAGGTAGCGCAGCCGCCCCTCGTACCGGTCGATCTCCTCGCGCACCCGCGCCAGTTCCCGCTCCACGTCGAGCACGTCCTTCAGCTTGCCGGTCCGTGTCGCCAGCAGCTCGATCAGCCGCGCCTCGAGCCGCCGCGCGTTTCCCATGCGCGCGGTGACGTCGGTGAACTCCTCACCCACGTCCTCGGCGTTGACGTTTACGGACTCGAGCTTCCCGAGCGCCGAGAGCCCGCCGAGTCCGTCGTCGAAGCGATCGGCGGGGATCTTCACCTCGAGAGTCGCCGAGCGGAGCTGGCCGCGCCCCGTCTGCATGGTCGTGTTGGCGACGTAACCACCGACGCGACCCGCGAGCAGCCGCACTTGGGCGACGGCCCGCTCGAGGGAATCCACTTCGACGCTCGTCTGTCCGGTCCGGATCACCATGTTTGATGTGATACTGAGCGGCGGCAGGGACACCGAGCGAGCTGGCAGGGTGGCCAAGCGCTGTCGCGCTTCGGGCATGGCACTTGGTCCCGGCGCTTCCGCCCGCCCGAGGACGCCGACTGGCTCAGCGGAGCTGTAGTCCGCGGCCACGCGGTCTACGTGCTCGCGAGACGATGTGCAGGCAGCGGCTGCGACGAGTGCCGCGACCAGGATGGGGATCCGCATGGAGCGCTCCGAGGAGTTGGTCCTGGAGAGACGCGCGTCACGCCCGGGCTTGCACACGGGCGTAACCCTCGACGGGGACCGCCCGTAGGGAACCGGTGATCACGCCACGACTCCCCTCGAGCGCGCTCCGTGAGTGGGAGCGCCGGGCCGGCGCGCCTGTGCCGGCCCGCCGCGAGTCGTGGCGCCCCGGGCCATGGGCGGCCCAGGCGGTCCGGCTTGCCGCGAAAATCGTCCTCGTGACGCTGCTCCCGTTTCTCGCGCTCGTGAAGGTGGGGGTGTTCCTCTACCAGCGCGAAGGCTGGCCGACCGCGCTCGCCCTCGCGGGTGGGACCGCTTGCACGGCGGCCGTCGTCACCGCGTACGGGGCGTCGGTGTGGCATCGCCTGACCGGTCGCGTCCGTCTCGCGCTCGTCGCCCGACGCGTCGCACTGCCGTTCGTGCTCGCCTACTGCGCCTATGCCCTGGTCTACCTCTCCAGCGCGAACGCCAAGTCGGAGCGCGTGCGCGCGTACTACGCTTCACTTCATCCGCTCCTGCGCGTCGCGCTGTCGACCCTCATCCTGGTCGACCGAGACCTGGTGGTCACCGATCTCGCTCGCGGGCCAGGGGACTACGCGGCGATGGGCCTCGGCCCGAACGACGGATCGCTGCATTACGTCCAACGCGACGGTTACACGCACGCGGCCGACCTCCGCACCGCCGGCCGGAGCGGGCTCCAGAATGCCCTGGTACGTGTGTATTTCTGGAGCATGGGCTTCGCGACACTGCGCCACGGGGGCACAGGCGACCATCTGCACGTCGAGCTTCCCGTGAGATAGCTTTGCCGCATGCCGCTCACCCGAGACGACGTCCGGGAATCCGTAGAGCGCGCCGGCGACGAGCATTGGGAGGCCCTCCGTCGGCACCACG
>QHTS01000078.1 GCA_003220905.1 Gemmatimonadota bacterium
TCGCCGAGGATCTCGAACATCGGCTTCAGGAGCTTCTTGCCCGCCAGGATGAAGAACGCACGTCGCGGCGCGGGCGAAGAGAAATAGTGCCCTAGGCGCTCGATGAAGCCGGCCCGCTCCCGCTGCACGGGGGGCAGGAATGCGAGCATCTCCACGGCGAAGATGGTCGGAGGGAAGGCATGGGGATCGAGCACCGTCTTCCCCTGGGCCTTCTTGAAGGGGTTCGCGGCCAGCTCGCTGCGCAGGTACTGGGAGATGTTGCTGGCGATGGTATGTGCCGTGCCGCGCACCCGCGGATCGTCGCTGTGCCCACCGCGCGCCAGCGCGCACGCCGCCCCCTCGCGCCCCATGCGGCGCGCCCAGCGCCCCAGCCCGGGGTCCGTCTTGGCAGGCTTTTGGAACTCGATCAGCAGCTCGAGCGCCCGCTGGGCGACCGTTCGATCGGGATCGTCGGTCTCGATGCGCGATAGCAGCTGAAACAGGAACCGGTCGGCGTTGCGAAACACCCGCTCCGATGGCGGCCACCCCAGCTCGAGCAGCCGCCGGTAGTGATATACCGTGCCCGGCTCGGTCCAACCGTACGTCTTGGATGCCGCGGGCGCCAACAGGTTCCCGCTCCACAGCCCCGTAGCCTTCTGCTTGCGCGCGATCGCCTGAGCGGGCTTGTAGTGTGTCACCGATTGACGCAACGCCTCGAGGCGCGCCGGGTCCCGCTCGACCTCCGGCACCACTTCGGCGTAGGCTCGATACACGATCGGCGGGCTCGCCGCCTCGAGCAGCCACGACAGCGGCAGCCGATGCGATGTGGGGAGTTCCAGGTGCCCACTCCGGAGTGCGGGAGGTGCGACTGCCGCAAGGCGGGCGCAAACTTATGTGGGTGCCTCCCAATAGGCCAGAGGCACCCACGTTCCAGTCTCCGAAATGGTCACATAGCGCTTGTTGACACCAACTTACATATACTGCAATATGCTGCACTCAAGGATGCGCGCGTCCTGCCGGCCGCTGGAATTCTGAATTCGGAAGCCACCGCGGCATCGCCGGCGCGTTCGCCACCGCCAGCGCGACCCGCACCGCCACCCGCACCTCCTGCGCCATCCCCGCGTAGCTGAACGTGGGGCGGTACTCGTCGCCCGGCTGGTGGTAGCGCTCGCGATTGTAGCGCGCGGCCTCCTGCTCGCCCCAGCCGGCGGGCC
This sequence comes from Gemmatimonadota bacterium, assembly GCA_003220905.1. Taxonomy (GTDB): domain Bacteria; phylum Gemmatimonadota; class Gemmatimonadetes; order Gemmatimonadales; family GWC2-71-9; genus AG41. The sequence continues at coordinate 1,194 of QHTS01000078.1, forward strand.
GGCCGACGAAGTCCCTGCCGGGCTCGATCGACAACGCCGGCACGCCGGCCTTTGAAAACGGAAAGTGATCGGACCGATAGAACGAGCCCCGCACGTCGGGCTCGTGGACCACCGCCAGCGATTCGGCGCGGGCCGCTGCATCGAATACCGCGCCGAGGGTCGAGCGGTCGACGCCGAGCGCGTCGATGTCGCGCGTCGCCCCGCGGACGTTTGTTACATCGAGATTGATCTCCGCCGCCGTTTGCTCGAGGGGGACGAGGGGATCCCGCGTGTAGGCCTCGCTGCCGAGCAAGCCGCTCTCCTCGGCCGTGGTCGCTACGAACAGCAGCGTCCGCCGGGGGCGGGGCTGCACCTGAGCCAGCGCCGCGGCGGCGCCGAGCATCGCCGCGACGCCCGACGCGTTGTCCTCCGCGCCGTTGTAGATCGAGTCGCCGTTCGCGACCGGGCCGATCCCCTTGTGATCCCAGTGTGCCGTGAACAGCACCGCCTGGCGGGTCAGCGCCGGGTCGCTCCCGGGTATCCTGGCCACGACGTTTTCCGAACGGACGTGACGCAGCGCGCTCGTGACCTCGACGGCGACGTTGATCCCGGTCGCCACCGGACGGAACTCGCGGCGCGCCGCCGCGCGAGTCAGTGAATCGAGGTTGAGGCCGGCCCGGGCGAGTGCGGCCTCAGCCGCGTCGTGCGTCACCCACGCGGCGAACGCGATGCTGTGCGCGGCGGGCCGGTCGAGCTTGAATTGCTCCACCGACCAGGAACCGCGCACCACGTCCCATCCGTAGGTCGCGCTCTCGGCGGTGTGGAGGAGGATCGCGCCCACCGCGCCGCGGCGCGCTGCTTCCTCGAGCTTGTACGTCCAGCGGCCGTAGTACGTCAGGGCCCGCCCGTTGAAGATGGTCGAGTCCTGAAGGCCGGGATCGTTCACGAGCATCAAGAGCACCTTACCGCGAACGTCCACGTCCTTGTAGTCGTCCCACTGCCACTCCTCCGCGTCGACGCCGTAGCCGACGAACACGACCTCGCCCTCGGCGACGATGTGACTCTCCGGCCGCTCCGCCCACGCCACGAAGTCGCCGAGATAGGTGAGCGACCGGGTCGCGCCGCCCTTGCCCCACACGAGCGACGGGTGCGGCGTCATGCCGACGAGCGCCACGGGTTGGAAGTACGATCCGTCGCTGCCCGCAGGCTCCAGGCCGAGCGCCTCGAACTGGGCCGCGATGTACTTCGCGGCCAATCGGCCGCCGCGCGTCGCCGGCGCGCGGCCCTCGAGCAGGTCATCGGCGAGGTATTTCAGATGCGCGTCCATCGCCGCAGTGCTCACGGCGGCAGTGGGAGCACCGAGGCTCGCCGGCGTGGCGGCGGGCGCCGGCGCGCCGGTGCAAGCGAACGACGTCATGATGACAGCAGTCGGCCATTTCAGGGACACGTGGCTTGCTCCTTTGGAAGTCAGTCGGCCTCGCCGGTGAGCACGAACGTGGAGTCGTCAATTCCGGAGCTCTCCTTCACGCGCGGACTCTGGAACGTGCCGGTCAGGGCGACGTTGGGAATGCTTTGCAGTGTGAGTAGGAGGAGGATCACGACCTCCAAGGAAATCGGCTTGCTCGGGCCTCGGCAAGGGGTCATCTTTCGCGCGATGCTCACTGCGTTGCGCTCCCGTCGCGTCGAGAAACTGCCGGATCAAGTGGTGCTCCGGGGGCGGATCCTGTTCCTGGCGGAGGACGCGGACCTGGTGCGCCGGCAGCTCGAGGGGCAGGATATCGACTGGCATCCTGCGACCAAGCTCCGCGACAACATCTCCACCGACGAAATAACTCCCGCCTACATCTGTTACTACTACGACGAAACCCTGGGCGACTTTCCCTACCTGGGCCTCAAGTGCGGCGAGGAGTTCCCCATCACCCGCGGGTCGGTGAAGCGCGGCGGCTTTGTCGCTTCGGTGAGCGGGAAGCGCCGGGGCAAGGGCTCTTCGCGCGAGCAGTCGCCGTACGCCGAGATGTGCGCCGGGATCAGGCTGGTCGTCGCGGAGAACATCGAGCGCATTTATCGGGAGAACTGTCAGAACCTGGGCGTCTTGGCCACGACGGACTTCTCGATCATCGACCGGGTGCGACGCGGCGAGGCGATCCCCCTGAGCGCGTTCACCGCGGGCGAAGGCGAGATCACCCGCGGGATCATCGAGTACGGGGGGCTGTTCAACTTCAACGTCGCCCGGCTCCAGGGGAAGGTCGTGCTCTCACCACCCGCCACCCCACCTCGCCCCATGACCCTCGGCGAGAAGATCATCGCCCGCCATTGGGTGGTGGACCCGTCCAAGGGGAAGATCGGCGTCCCGGCGGTCAAGCCGGGGGACGAGGGGTTCGTGGTCACCGACGTCCGGTTCAGCCACGAGTACGTCACCCCTATGGCGGCGATCTTTTTCGAGCAGCTCGTGGGACCGGACGAGAAGGTGCACGACCCGGGCTCGATCCTCATGTTCCGCGATCACCTCACCTTCCTCGGGGAGGCGATGACGCCCGAGCGCGTGAAGGAGGGCCTGCTCGACGTGGCACTCGAGCTCGAAAAGAAGCAGCGCGCGTTCGCGGAGAAGCAGGGGATCCGGCTGTACGGCGAGCTGCGGCTGGGCCACCACGGGTCCGAGGCGATCTGCCACTCCAAGATCCTCGAGGGGCACGCCGAGCCGGGGATGGTGATCATCGGGAGCGACTCCCACACGCCGCACGCCGGAGCCGTGGGGTGCGTCGCCTTCGGGGTCGGCACGACGGCGATCTTCAACTCCTGGATCACGAAGGACGTGCGGCTCACGGTGCCCGAGACCGTGAAAGTCGTCGTGCACGGCAGGAAGCCCGACAACGTGACGGCAAAGGACTTCATGCTCGAGATCCTGCGCCACCCGTACGTGAAGAGCGGCCGTGCGATCGGGAAACTGGTGGAATACTGTGGTGATGCTGTCGAGTCGCTGTCCGTAGACGAGCGCGCCACGATGACCAACATGACGGCCGAAGTCGGTGGCTTCACCGGCTACGTCGCTCCCGACGAGAAGACCGTCGCGTACCTCATGGAGTATCGCGGGATGACGCGGGACGCGGCGGAGCGGCTGTGTCAGGGTCTCTCGAGCGACGCGGGCGCCGAGTACTGCCAGGTGATCGAGATCGACGCCGGCGCGATCCGGCCGCTGATCGCGCTCCCGGGCGACCCCGGGAACGGGCGCTACATCGCAGAGACCGCGGAGCGGGTGAGGGTGGACATCGCGTACGCCGGGTCTTGCACCGCGGGAAAAAAGGAAGACATGGACATGTACGCGCGCGTGCTGGAGGAGGCGGCGGAGCGAGGGGAGCGCGTCGCGCCGTGGGTGCGCTTCTACATCCAGTGCGGATCGCAGGACGTGAAGCGCTACTGCGAGGCGCGGGGATACCTCGAGCTGTTTCGGAAGGTGGGGGCCACGTTCCTCGAGCCGTCCTGCGGCGCCTGCATCAACGCGGGGCCCGGGGTCTCGAAGACGGGCGCCGACGTGACCATCAGCGCGATCAACCGCAACTTTCCGGGTCGCTCGGGGCCCGGCCAGCTCTACCTCGCCAATCCCTACACCGTCGCCGCATCGGCTATCGCGGGCTACATCACCGAGTGGCAGCCCGGGATGGCCCTCGCGGAACCGTCGGCTTGACGGTCGGGCCGGTTAGCGGCCGCCGCGGCTCGAGACGCTCGCTCCCGCCGCCGGCTCGGCGCTCTGCTTCGGTCGCAGCGAGCCGCGCTGGTACACACTCCGCGGGTTCCACAACACCCATGACGTGATGCCCAGGTCCTCGACCGCGCGGATCTGCTCGCGGATCTCGAAGGGCGTGTAGCGGGGCAGCCGGCGCCCGAGCGTGAACGCTTGCAGGAAGGGGCGGATCTCGGCCGATCCCGGGAGCGGCTCCGAGCGCTTCAGCGCCTCGGTCAGGGCGCTGCGCACGATGCGGTACGGCTGGCCGTTGGGCCACGCATAGCCGAAGGCGCCGCGGTAGTAGTGACTCGGGTACACCATCGGCAGCACCACGTCGGCCACGCTCACGAAGTCCTCCCACACCTGCCCGATGCCGAGGTCGCCCGTGGCGGACGCGGTGAGCCCGAAAATGTCGAACGTGACCGGTACGCCCGATGTCTTCAAGCGATCCTTGAGCAGTGCCACGTGTTCGCGCACCGCTTCGCGCTGGGTCTGCCCCGACCGGTGCGCGGGGAAGATCGCGGTCGCCATCCGCTCCCGGGGCTCGTCGGGGAAACGCACGTAGTCGAACTGCACCTCCTGGAATCCCATCTGCGCGGCTTCGTGCGCGAGCTGGGCGGAATAAATCCAGACGGAGTCGTTGTAGGCGTCCACCCACGCGCTGTTGATCCGGTCGCGCCACAGCTCGCCCGTCACGCGGTCCTTGACCGACCACGCGCCCTTCCGCTCCGCGAGGAGGGGATCCTTCGCGACCACGATGCGCGCGATGGCGTAGATGTGGTGCGCCGCAAGCGTGTCGAGCCGCGCCCGCGCATCCTTCGCGCGCACGCAGCGGTTCGCACCGATCTGCTCGGCGGTGGGTACCGTCGAGGGGTAGAGCAGGCATCCGGTGTCGTCTTTCACGTCGACGACGAAGGCATTGATCTCGGTCTCGTCGGCGAGGCGCACGAGCTGCCACAGTTTTGGCGACCCGAACGCCCACGCGTTGACGTACAGTCCTTTGATCTTCGCGGTCGGCGGGAGCAGCACGGACTCTTGCTGCATGTACCGGATCTCGGTGGGTCGCAGCAGGACCTTGACTTGATCCGCGGGACTCGCGGTCACGACCACGGCGCTGTCTTGTGCAAAAAGGCCGCGACTCATGATGAGCGCGGCCAGCAAGAGCACACCTGCCTGCCGGACCACAGCCATAGGGGGCTACACGATAGGAATCACCGGACAATCGGACAAGAGACGGGCGTCACTTTACCGTGACGTCAGCCGCAAGCTGTTGAATAGCAACGGGTAAGTCGCGATGCTCTGCCCTCGGTATTGCGGCCGAAAGCCGAACAAGACGACCCGACCGGTCCCGAGCTTCGCCTCCACCAGCGCCCCCCGACCTGCCACCCGCTCGGGATGTAACGCCCAGCCGGACAGCAGCACCTTGTCCGCATCAGCGGGATACCGCCCCACGACCCGCGCGGCGCTCGAATCGAGCACCTCGAACGCGGGACCGCTTTCATACCACGCCACAGACTGGGCGGGCATGCCGCGCGCGATCGGGTCGCTCGGGTCGAGCTCGAGCCGGAAGATCGATCCGGGAGCGTAGAACTCATCGTCGGCCACGCCCTCGAGGACGTTGCGCACGGGAAGGAGCAGACGCTCGACGGCGAAGCGGCTCGCATCGTTGAACGCCACGAGCGTGCCGCCGTCGGTCACGAACTGCCGCAGCGCCTCCACGCCCTCCTGGCCGAGGCCTCCGGCGTAAGGCGCGGGATATTGGTGCGGCAGCCCGTCGAACAGCTCGTGGGGCGGCTGATCCGGCAGCACGATCACCTCGAAGTGGTCCCTGAGCTTCCCCGCACGCACCACCGAGTCGACGACCGACATGTAGGGCACCTTCCAGGTATCGAACACCCAGCGTGTCCACCCCTCGTCGATCGGCGCGGCATACGAGCGGTACAGCCCGACCCGTGGCCCCTCCGGGCCGGCGACGCCGGGATACGCGGGGCTCGCAGCAGGCGGCTCGACCGGGGCGGAGAGGGCGATGCGCAGCGAGTCGCGCGCGGCCACGGCGGTCACACCCATCAGCAGTGGCAGCGTGTGGGCGGTGACGTCGTACGGCGGGAGCGGCGGGCCACCCGGGTAGAGCCGGAGGTCGGGGTAGCGTTGCGGCTCGAGCAGCGTCTTGGCGAACCCGGCATACGGCTGCCGTAGCACCACGACGTAACTCCCGGCCGGGAACCGCTGGCCGCCGAGCGCTACGGGGTGCAGCGCGGTGCGAATCTCGACCTGCCCGCGATGCAGGATGCCGAGCAGCGTGGCGAGCCCGACGGAGTCCTGATGCTGTCGCGGCAGCACGTAGGCATAGGGCCAGCCCTTCCACCCGCGGACGGCGCGCCCCTCGACCGTCAGAAAGTTCGCGAGCCAGCGGTCGCGGTAGCGGGCCGCATTCTCGAGCAGGGCGTAGGCGCCGTCAGTCTGGTAGGTCACGATATCGCGCAGCGTCCACCGCCCGCCCGGCCAGGGATTCGTGAAGTTCCACGACCGCTCGCGCGGGTTGAAGCCCCGGCCGCGCGTGGCGAGCTGGTCGGGGGGGAGGTCGAGGGGCGACGCGAGGTTCGCGCTCGCCGCCTCCGAAAGGATGCGGACGCCGCCGTGGTAATGCTGGTAGGCCCGGGCGGGCGTCCACGCGTCGTAGACCGCATTGATGACGATTCCCGTTTTCCCCTGCCCGGCGAGCGCCCACGCCATGGCGGTGCCGAGGGCATTCACGCCGTCGACCAGCAGGGGATCGACGTTCGGCTCGATCGGATCGAGGTAGGGTGGCAGGAAGAGCCGCGAACCGTCGGTGTCCTGTTGGTGAATGTCGTGCACGATCTGCGGGTGCCACACGTTGTGGATCGAGTCCACTACCAGCTGCGTCTCGACCTGCGTGAACGCGTACCAGTCGCGGTTGTTGTCGTGCCCGATGTAGTGATGATAGAGCTCGGGTGGCTCGGAGCCCTCGGCTGCGGTGCCGAGCGTTCGGTTGTACCACCGGGTGACGATCGAGACCCCGTCGGGGTTGAGCGACGGCACGAGCCAGAGGATCACATTATCGAGGATCGCCCGGGTCGCGAGACTGGTGTCGCTCGCGAGCCGGTACGCGAGCAGCGCGGGGGTCAGGTGCCCGCCGACCTCCGTCGAGTGGATGCCCGACGTGACGAGCACGACGGCCTTGCCGCCACGGAGCACGTCCTCCGCCTCCTTGGCGGTCTTGAAGCCCCGCGGATCCGCGAGCTTCGCGTTGAGCTCACGGTAGCGGTCCAGGGCCCGCAAGTTCTGCGGGCTCGAGATCACGAGCGCAATGAGGGGGGCGCCGAGGGTGCTGTGCCCCAGCTCGCGGTACTGCAGGCGATCGCTCGCCGACGCGAGCGCTTGGTAGTACCGGACGAGGGTCGGCCAGTCGGCGAGCCTCTTGTCGTCGCCCGGCTCGAACCCCAGCACCGACCGCGGGGCCGGTATCCGTGGGGCGGTGGCCGGAGGTGGGCGGCGCCGGGGCGGCGGCGTGCGGCGCGGTTGCTGCGCCGCGGCAGGGGAAGCCGGCGCGGCGGCGATCGCTGCGGCGAACAGGAGCACCAGCGGGCGGAGCATGGGGGCAGGAGAACATACCGAGGCCCCGCCCGCCACCGCTACGGCAGCTTGTGCAGCTCCACCCGACGGTTCTGCGCGCGCCCCGCGGCCGTGCTGTTCGGCGCGATGTAGCCCGACGCGCCGTATCCCTTGGCAACCATACGGACGGGCGCCACGCCTTTCCGCGCGAGGTAGAAGCGCACGGCGGCGGCGCGCCCCTGCGACAGCCGCAGATTCATGAACTTCCGGCCGGTACTGTCGGTGTATCCCGCGATTTCGATCCGGATGTCCGGGTTCGCGAGCAGCGAGGCCGCTACCGCGTCGAGCACCATGTAAGAGTCACGCGTCAACGCCGACCGGCCGGTCTCGAAGTTCACACCGGTCAGAATCAGCGTGGGCCGAGGCGGCGCCCCGGGCGTCGGAGGCCGCGCCGCTTCGGGCGTGAACAGAATGAGACAGCCGTTCGCGTCCACCTGACTCCCCGGCGGCGCGGGCGGACACTTGCCCGGCGGGGCGGGGGTGGGCGCCGCCGGCGCTGGCTTCACCGCCTCGACGGGCAGCGGGCAGCCGGCGGCGTCCACCTTGGTGCCCGCCGGTGTGTTGGGGCATTGGTCGAGCCCGTCCGGCACACCATCGAGATCCGCGTCCAACGGGCAGCCGCTCGCGTCCACGGTGGCCCCGGCCGGTGTGTTAGGGCACTTGTCGATGCCGTCGGGGACGCCGTCCTTGTCCGAGTCCAGCGGGCACCCGGCCGCGTCGACCGCGACGCCCGTGGGCGTGTTGGGACACAGATCGACGCCATCGGGGACGCCGTCGGCATCGGAGTCGACCGGACAGCCTTTCGCGTCCACGTGCACCCCCGCCGGCGTGTCGGGGCATTGGTCGATCCCGTCGGGGACGCCGTCGGCGTCGCCGTCGCTGGGGCAACCCGTGGCATCGACATGCGCGCCCGCCGGCGTGCCGGGGCACTTGTCGATTCCATCGTACACGCCGTCACGGTCGGAATCGATGGGGCAGCCCTTCGAGTCCACGGCAGCCCCTGCGGGCGTGTCCGGGCACGCGTCCTCCTTGTCGCTGACGCCGTCGTGGTCGGAGTCTTTGGACGGGGTACCCAGGTGGAACACGGAGAGCCCGGCCATGCCCACGTAGTGCGTCGCCGTCTTGGGGCCGAACGTCGACTGGGTGCTGGGGCTGTAGATCGCTCGCCCCTCCAGCCGCAGCGCGACACGCTCGGTCAGGAACAGGCGAACGCCGGCGCCGCCGTGGGCGCCGTTATCGGTGAAGTGATAGGGCGCGCGCGTGCCGAAGTCGAGCAGCGAGTAGCCGCCGAGCACGTAGGCCATGAGTCGGCTCGTGTGCAGCGCGTTGATGACGAGGGACGCGCTGCCGATCAGCGGCTCGAGCGTGGTGGGCGTGCCGCTCGCCGAGACGGTGTACTCGGGCTGGAACAGGACGTCGGCTTCCACGCCGACGATGTTGCCGAGCAGGTATCCCAGTCGGACGCCGCCCCCGATCTTACGGGCAAGGCCGAACGTGGCATCGTAGCGCGTGTAGGAGCCGAACGCTCCGACTTCAACCTGCCCGGCGTGCTGCGCTGCGAGGCTTCCCGCGGCGAGCGCCAGCCCCGCCGCCAGCAACCCGAACCGTCTCATGTCCGCTCCCGCGCGCGACGCGCTCAAGGTAACTGGTGCAGCTCGACGCGCCGGTTTTGCGTGCGCCCCGCGGCCGTCGTGTTGGGCGCGATCGGATTCGTCGCCCCGTACCCCTTCGTCACCATGCGGCCCGGTGCGACGCCCTTGCTCCCGAGGTACGCGCGCACCGCGTCCGCCCGCGCCTGCGATAGCCGCAGGTTGGTGGTGGTCGAGCCGGTGTTGTCCGTATAGCCGGCGATCTCGATCCGGATCTCCGGATTGGCATTTAGCGACTGGGCGACGATATCCAGGACCGTGAAGGACTCGGGCTTGAGGGCCGACTTGCCGGTCTCGAAGATCACGCCGCAGCCAGCGGCGTCCACGCGGGTGCCGGGAGTCGTGCCCGGACAGCGGTCCTTCGCGTCGTCCACCCCGTCCCCGTCCGAGTCCCTGAAGCGCTGGCAGCCGACATCGTCCACTTCCGCCCCGGGCGGCGTGTTGGGACACTTGTCCAGTCCGTCCGGGACGCCGTCCTTGTCCGCGTCGAGCGGGCAACCGGCCGGGTCGACAACCGCGCCGGCCGGCGTGCTCGGGCACTGGTCGAGGCCGTCCAGCACGCCATCTCCATCCGCGTCCGCGGGGCAGCCCTTGGCGTCCACGCTCGCGCCCGTGGGTGTGCTCGGGCACTGGTCGAGCCCGTCCAGCACGCCGTCGCCGTCGGTGTCTGCGGGGCAGCCCTTGGAGTTGACGCGCGCCCCCGCGGGCGTGCCGGGGCACTGGTCGAGTCCGTCGTACACCCCGTCGCGGTCGGAGTCAGAGGGGCAGCCGCGCGCGTCCGTCGTGGCGCCGACGGGCGTGTCGGGGCACGCATCCTGCCGGTCGGGCACTCCATCGTGGTCCGCGTCCGCCGCCGGGCCGCTCCGGGTGAACACGGACAAGCCGAGCGACCCGATGACGTGACCCGCCCAGTCTCCCCCGGCGAATCCCGTGTTGGGCGTGTAGAAGCCGCGCACCTCGAAGCGCAGGGCGGCTCGGTCGCCGAGAAAGGTCCGGTCGCCGATCGCGCCGTGGACGGCGTTGTCTGTAAAGCGATAGGGCGCCGTCTTCTCGAAGTCCAGCCGGGAGTAGCCGCCGAGGATATAGAACAGGTTGCGGGCGGTTCCGAAATTCAACACCAGGCTGGCGCTGCCGTGAGCCAATGTCGGCGAGGCGCTGCCGGTCTTTGGATTGGGGCTCTGGTAGCCCGCGTCGAGCTCCGCGCTGACGACGTTAGTGAAGAAATAGCCCAGCCGGCCGCCGCCGCCGATCTGGTTGTCCAGGTTGAAGACCTTGTCGTAGCGCGTGAACGATCCGAAGGCCCCGAACTCGAACTGGTGCGCGCGCTGCGCACCGAGGCTGGAGATCCCGCACGCGAGCGCTGCTCCCAGGACGGCGAGTGTTCGCACGGACCGGCTTCTCCTGTAGGGCTGGCCCTACGGTAATAACTCGAGCGCCGGTTAGAAACCCCGGAAACCGATCATTGGTGATGTGGGTCACGCGGCTACTGGCGCCCGTTCTCGCCGCGCACGAATCGGACGGCGCTGGCGAGGTTGTCGGCGAGCGCCGCCAGCTCGGTAGCGCCGCGGGCGAGTCCCTCGATGGCCTGCAGCTGCTCCGCGGCAGCGGCGGCGACGGCTTCAGCTTCCTGCGTTGACGAGTGGGCGCCCGCCTTGGCCTGCTCGAGCGACTGGCTGATCCTGGCCGACCGCTCGCTGATGCCACGCGCCAGCTCCGCGACCTGCTTCCCCGCGCGCGCCGTGCCGCCCGCAGCCTCCGCGATGCGGGTGAGGTCCTGCACCCAGTCGGTCGAGCTGCGCACGACGTCTCCGAGATCGCCGCGGACGCGCTCGAGGAGCTGCGCGGCCCGGTCGAGCGCCCGGCGCGTCTCTTGCGCGGACTTCCCGACGTTGCGCGCTTCTCGACCGCTCGCCTCGGCGAGTTTGTGGACCTCGTCGGCGACCACCGCGAAGCCGCGGCCGTGAACGCCGGCGCGCGCGGCTTCGATCGTGGCGTTGAGCGCGAGGAGGTTCGTCTGGTTCGCGATGAAGCCGATCGTCTCCGAGAACTTCTCGACCTGCTCCGCGACGTCGCGCAGCCGCCGCACCTCGCGGGCGCTCTCTTCGGTCGTGACGCCCAGATCGGTCAGGCGACGGACGGCGGTCTGGGTCGCGAGGCGGACCTTCTCGGTGGTCTCCTCCATCTGCGCGCCCGAGTCGCGGGTCTCGGCGCCTGCGGCAGCCACGTCGCCGGCGTGCTGGGTCAGCTGCTCCGCGTCGCGCGCCAGCGCGCTCACGAGGCTCGCGGCTTGGGCGGCCCCCTGGCTGGCGCGACGCGCCGAGGCCGCCACCTCCTGGCTCGAGGCGTGGATCTCCTCGGCCGTGGCCGTCAGGGTCTGGATGTAGGCGCTCGTGCGATCCGACGCACCGACGACCGGCTGAACCGAGCCCTCGATCGCGAGCATTAGCGCGAGCTGCGGCGCCAACAGCGCCAGCATGTCGGCGTCGGCATCGCGGTACATGGCGGGATCCGAGTGCCGCACACTCCACAGGCCCACCAGCTGGCCGGCGTGATACAGCGGGACCAGCAGCTCCGAGCCGGATGTTTCCCGCCCCGGCACGACCACCCGCTCGGGGGAGAGCGCACGCGCCACCACCGGCCGTCGCAGCCGCACGGCCTCGCCGCTCAGCCCGGCGTTGGCGTCGAAGCGGACCCTGGCACCCCCGCGATCACCCGTCGCCGTGTCCGCGACCAGCTCCATTTCGTTCGTCCCCGCGTCGTAGCGCGCGAAGCCCATGTGCTCCCACGGCACCAACCGTCGGGCGAGCGCCTGAATCCGCGGGAAGCTCTTTGCCAGGCTGATGTCCCGCGCGATCGCCTGCGACAGGCTCTGAATGAGCGCGAGCTCGTCGGCGTGAACACCCCGCCGA
>QHTS01000365.1 GCA_003220905.1 Gemmatimonadota bacterium
CGTACGCGATCACTACCTGCGCGTGCTCGAGGAAATCCGGCAGCGGCAGCTGCCCACGGAAATCTCCGTCAAGCTCACCCACCTCGGTCTCGACCTGAATCCCAAAGCGTGCCTCCAGGACTTGCTGGCGCTCGCGGCACGGGCCGCCGCTGCCGGGTCCTTTCTCTGGATCGACATGGAGGAGTCGCGCTACGTGGACACAACGTTGGAGCTGTTCCAGGCCGTTCGCGCCGCCCACACGGGTGTCGGCGTATGCTTGCAGGCCTACCTGCGCCGCACGCCGGCCGACCTGGAGGCACTGCTCCCGCTCGCGCCCGCCATCCGGCTCGTGAAGGGCGCCTACAACGAGCCTCCGGACGTGGCGCTTCCGAAAAAGCGCGATGTGGACGCCGCCTACGCCGTGCTCGCCGGGCGGCTGCTCCAGCGCGCCGCCCAGGGCGAGGCGCGTGCCGTGTTCGGCACCCACGATCTCCATCTCATCGCGCGTTTGCGCGAGCGGGCCCTCGGGCTCGGCGCCGCCCCGGGAGGGGGGGCTTGGGGGGCTTGGGGGGCGTACGAGATACACATGCTGTACGGCATCCGCGCCGCCGAGCAGCGCGCGCTCCAGAACGAGGGCGTGCCGGTGCGGGTCCTGATCAGTTACGGGACGCACTGGTTCCCTTGGTACATGCGGCGGCTGGCCGAGCGACCGGCGAATGTCTGGTTTGTGGTGCGCAATCTGTTCTAGCCCCGGGGGATCCGCGAGTAAACCCGCGGCTCGGCACTGCCCGTAGACGGGCACGCCGCTTCAGCGGGAATGCCGAGTCGCGGCTTCAGCCGCAGACGGGGCGGCTTGAGCCCGACAGGTGTTCCCGCGACCTTTCCCGACATGACCGCCCGAACCTCCCCGTCCCTTCCGTCCGCCCCAGCCGAACTCGACCGCTGGCGCCGCGAGACGCCGGGATGCCGGGAGCGGATCCATCTCAACAACGCGGGCGCCGCGCTCATGCCGCAGACGGTGCTCCAGGCGCTCACCGGGTTCCTCGAGCGGGAGGCGGCGATCGGCGGCTATGAAGCGGCCGACGAAGCGGAGCCCCGCGTGCGCGAGACGTACGAACTGCTGGGGCGTCTGGTCGGTGCCGCGGCCAGGAACGTGGCCATTGTCGAGAACGCGACCGTCGCCTTCAGCCAGGCGGTGTCCGCTTTCGACTTCCGTCCGGGCGACCGCATCGTGACGACGCGGGCCGACTACCCCTCGAACCAGCTGACGTACCTGTCCCTCGCTCGCCGGGCGGGCGTCGAGACGGTGCGCGCGGATGACCTCCCCGAGGGCGGGGTCGATCCCGCCAGCCTGCGCCGGCTCGCGGGCCACCCGCGCACGCGCCTCGTCGCGCTGAGCTGGGTCCCGACCAACTCAGGGTTGGTGCAGGACGCGGGCGCGGTGGGAGAGGTGTGCGCGGAGCTGGACGTGCCGTACCTGATCGACGCGTGTCAGGCAGTGGGACAACTCGCGGTGGACGTGGCCGCGCTGCGCTGCGATTTCCTGGCGGGCACCGGACGCAAATTCCTACGCGGCCCGCGTGGCATTGGCTTCCTGTATGTGTCCGATCGGATGCTCGAGCGCGGGGCGTTCCCTTTGTTCCTCGACATGCGGGGCGCGGACTGGACCGATCCCGACGCCTTCCGGCTCGCCGACGGTGCGCGCCGGTTCGAGAACTGGGAGTTCGCCTACGCGCTCGTGGCGGGCCTGGGGGCGGCGACGCGCTACGCTCTCGCCGTGGGCTCAGGCGGGCGCGAGCGCGCCCGCCGCCTCGCCGCCCTGCTGCGCCCGCGACTCGCGGAGATCCCGGGGGTGCGGGCGCTCGATCGCGGGCGGGAGCAGTGCGCCATCGTGACGGTGGACGTGGCGGGCCGGGATGCGGCGGATCTCAAGCTGCGCCTCCGGCAGCGAGGCATCAACGCGAGCTCCGCGGATCGGAAGTCGGGGGTGCTCGACATGGACGACAAGCGGGCCAGCACCGTGCTCCGCTTCTCTCCTCACTACTACAACACCGAGGACGAGCTGGACGCCGCCGTCGCAGCGCTCGCCGAGCTCGTTCGCTCGTGAGCGTCGCACGACCGGGCAAGATCATCGGAATCGGTCGTAACTACCGGGATCATGCCGCCGAGCTCGGGAACACGGTGCCCGCCAAGCCGCTCCTGTTCTTCAAGCCGCCTACGGCCGTAATCGGCGACGGCGCGGCGATCGTGCTGCCGCCGGAATCACGGCAGGTCGACTTCGAGGGCGAGATCGGCGTCGTCATCGGACGCCCGCTCCGGCGCGCGACGGAAAGCGAGGCCCGCGCCGCCATCGCCGGAATCACCTGCGTGAACGACGTGACCGCGCGGGACTTGCAGCGGACCGAGGAGCAGTGGACCCGGGCGAAAGGGTTCGACACGTTCTGCCCCGTCGGGCCCCGCGTGGTGCCGGTGGACCCGCGGCGATTCGACGAGCTGGAGGTGTTCTGCCGGGTGAACGGCAAGCAGCGCCAGCACGGCCGGGCGCCCGATATGGTGTTTTCCATGCTCGCGCTGGTGTCCGTCGTGTCGCACGTGATGACCCTCGAGCCGGGGGATTTGATCGCGACGGGAACGCCGGCCGGCGTGGGGCCGCTCGCCCCCGGCGACGTAGTCGAAGTGGAAATCCCCGGGGTGGGCGTGCTGCGGAATCCGGTAGTCGCGGAGGCGCGATGAAGCCTCGGCGCGCCGCGCTCGCAGCGCTGATTCTCGTCCCGCGGATGGCCCTGGGGGCGCAGGCCCCGAAGAGTCAGCACGCCATGGTGACCCAGCTCGTCGGTACGGCTCAGGTGACGATCGTGTACAACCGGCCGAGCGCCCGGGGCCGGACGCTATTCGGGAGGGGGGGAGTGGTTCCGTGGAGCAAGGTGTGGTGTCCCGGCGCCGACACGGCCACCACGATCGCCCTGAGCACGGACATGGTGGTCGGCGGGCAGCCGCTCGCTGCCGGGAAGTACAGCATTTGGGCGATTCCCGGCCCCGACGAGTGGACGTTGATATTCAGCCGGGCGGCGGACGTATTTCACATCCCCTACCCGGGCGAGGCCCAGGACGCGCTGCGGCTCAAGGTGAAGCCGCAGGCCGGTGGAGGACCGTTCATGGAATCGCTAGCGTTCTACTTCCCGGCCGCAGACCGAGACCGGGCGCTCCTGAACCTGCACTGGGGCGAGACGATCGTGCAGGTCCCGCTCGCGGTGAAGTAGCAGCGCCTCTAATCCTCGACCTGCTCGCGCTGGTCCAGCCAATTCTTGACGGCAAATCCGAGGGAGGCGCCGAACCCGGCGCTCGCCACGGTCAAGAGCACTTTTCCGGTCACAAGTAGCACTACCATGCCTCGAGCTCCTTGAAAAACGCCGACGCCCCCTCGCTTCAGCCTTGTAGCGCGGGGGCGCCGGTCTCACCCAGGTCGATCGACTGCTACGCCTTACATCCCACGCATCCAATCACGCTCCGCAATTCGCAGACCGTGACAACAGGTGCGATGAACGCGGCTGCGGCGGTCAACGCGCTCCCCCTCCCGGTCCGAGGGGCCGCGAATTGCCCTCCTCCGTTGCATCTTCCACGCCCGCGATCCGCTCGAACCGCTGCTGGACCAGCCTCGCCTGCCGCTCGCTCTCCTCGAAGCGCTTCTGGGCGTTGGCGAGGTGCGCGCCGACCGTCTGGAACGCCGCCCAGAATCCCTCGAACTGCTGGCGCAACCCGCCGAGCTGCTCCTGGATCTCGCGGGCCTGCTGCTCCACCCGCATCCCCTTGAGCCCGTGGAGGATCACCAGGAGGTAGGCGTAGAAGGTGTGGGGCGATACGGGGATCACGCGCCGGCGCAGCGCGTGACCCAGGACACTCTTCGCATCCCCCGGATCCTCCGCGCGCAGCACCGCCTCGTAGTACACGTTCTCGGCCGGAATGTACATCAGCGCGAAGTCATATGTGCCTTCGTCGGGACGGATGTACTTGTCGGCGATCTCGTCGATCCGCTCCTTGAGGGAGCGCGCGAACGTGCGCGCCTCGCGCTCGGCTTCGGCGCCGGTCGTGGCGAGCAGCCGCTGGCAAGCGTCGAGCGGAAACTTCGCATCCACGGGCACGAGGCGGTCGCCAAGCTTGAGAGCCGCGTCCACGCGCTCTCCCGAGCGGAAGGAGTACTGCATCTGGTAGTGGGACGCGGGGAGGATCTGCCGCAGCAGCTCTTCGAGCCACACCTCGCCGATCGTGCCGCGGAGCTTCGGGACCCGGAGCAGCTGCTGCACCTCGGTGACCGCGGTGCCCATCGTCTCGAGGCGTTTCGTCGCCTCACCGAGCGCCCCGAGCCGCTCGTGCACATCCCGCAGCGCGCGTGTCTGGTCCGCGCTGCCCCGCAGGAGCAAGAGCGCGAGCAGCACGACGAGCACGACGATCGCGATCGCGACCGCCGGTGACACTTCACCGCAACCGGGTCATGAAGCGGGTAATCTACTCCTGGTAGGCTCGGATCCGCTCCCCGCTTCCCGCGGCACGCGCCTGGATCAGCGCGGCGCCGGCGTGCTCCAGGAGGCGGTCCGGCGCGAGCGGCGTCGCGTGCAGGTCGGCGATGGCCTCGTAGCCGGCCCGGACCAACAGGGGCGGCAGCCCCGCGGGCCTGGGACCCGCCGTTTCGAGCGCCTGCGTGAGTCGTCGGGCCATCCGCACCGCTCCTTCGGGGGCGGTCGAGGGGGCCAGCACCGCGAACTCGTTTCGGCCGAGGCGGCCGATCGCGTCGGACGCGCGTCCGCGCGCCTGAAGGATGTCCCCTACGTACCCGACCGCCACGGGTGGTGCCGCGAGCGGCGCGGGAGGGGCGACTTGCGGCTCCAGCTCGACCGCGAGCGCCACGCAGGCGAGCGGCGCATGACGACGGAACGCGTCCGAGACGAGCTCGCGGGCGCGCCGCTCCAGCCCGCGCGTCGTGTACAACCCGCTCGCCGGCTCCACGGCGGCCTCCTCCAGCGCGCGATCCGTCTCGAGCTTGACGCGGACGAAGGCGTCGAGCTTCAGGGCCAGCTCCTCCGCGTTGATCACGAGGCTCAGGTAGTCCCACGCTCCGGCCTCGAGCGCGGCGAGCCGTTGTTGCTTGGTCGCCGGCGTCGACGTGATCATGAAAATGGGCGTGTGCCAGGCGACCGCCCGATGTTGACGGAGGGTGCGGCATACCGCGATGCTGTCCAGGTCCTGGAGGTTCGCGTCCATGAGCACGACGTCGGGCCGCGCGGCAGGCGCCCGGTCCAGGAGCTCGCGTCCGCTCGCCACGGACAGGACCCGATACCCCAGCGGCTCGAGCATGCTGTCGAGCGCCTGGTTG
>QHTS01000081.1 GCA_003220905.1 Gemmatimonadota bacterium
CGATATGGCGTCGGGGTGTAACACAAATGGCAAACCGGTGACGGGAGGACGTCGGACCTGCTGCGTGCCGTGCTGAGCCCCTGAAGGAGCTGCGCTCGATGACTCACCAGCTTCGCGACGCGATCATCGTTGTCCTCCTGGCCCCCTTCGCGGCCGGCTGCCCGCTTCCCGTAGCGCGCACTGAGACCGTGTCCGACCCCGTGGTGGGGCTGCTGTTTCACACCGACGGGACGCCCCGCCCTGGCGCCGGTGTCGTCGTCTCCACGGAGTGGGCGGACACGCTGTGCACCGCCGCCGTTCTCCGGACCACCACGGACTCGACCGGCGCGTTCCGGTTCCCACCCACGCAGCGGCATTACGACGTGACGTGGGTTGTGCCCCTGCTCGATCGCTTTCCCCCGGGTTACCGGCTGTGCGTGAGCGTGGCCGACACCATGCAGGTCGCCTACCATGGATCGGGTTCCTTCTACGACACCGCCCCGCGGGACTCGATCACCTGCCTCGAGTGGGCGTGGGAAGGGCGGTCCCGGGTGACCTGCTCGGGAGAGGCGGAGCACGCCCTCGCGGAGGGCGGCCGCTGGACCGACGCGGAGGCCAGCGGGTGGTATCGGCTCATCCTGACCTGGGAGCCGACCATCGTCGGCGGTCGACGCCGCCCGCAGCTCCGGCCCCACGCCTATGTCCAGTGGGTCGGGCATTCGATGTCCGGTCCACCGTACCCGATTCTGGCGATGGTCGAGCTGGAGATCGATCGTAAGGTGACGGCGTTGTGGGAGACCGCGGTCGTGGAGCACGACGGCCGCTGGTATGCGAACCTGACCGGAACGCGGAAGACGTTTCTCAACGACTTCCACTCTGCGGAG
Source organism: Gemmatimonadota bacterium (assembly GCA_003220905.1). GTDB lineage: Bacteria > Gemmatimonadota > Gemmatimonadetes > Gemmatimonadales > GWC2-71-9 > AG41. The sequence goes on from QHTS01000081.1 coordinate 864, forward strand.
CTCACGTTCCGACTCGGCCCGCCCGGGCACGTGCTCCGAGCGGAGGTGCGATGATCACACTACTAGGGAGACGTCGAGCCGTCTATCGATTGACCGCCGCCATCCCCCCCGCGGCGTAGCGGTCGCCCGCTGTGGCACCCTTCGGGAACGCCGTGTCGATCGCCTCGAGGTCGGCGGCGCTCAGCGTGACCGCGGCGCCTCCTGCGTTCTCCTCCAGATAGCGCACCCGCTTCGTACCGGGAATAGGCACGATGTCCTGGCCCTGCGCGAGCACCCAGGCCAGCGCGAGCTGCGATGGCGTGCACCGCTTCGTGCGCGCCAGCTCCGCGATGCGCGCCACCAACTCGAGGTTCCTGGCGAAGTTCTCACCCTGAAACCGGGGATTGCTGCGCCGCCAGTCGTCCGGGGCGAGGTCCTCGTAGCGCCGGATCTGGCCCGAGAGGAAGCCGCGCCCGAGCGGGCTGTACGCGACGAACCCGACGCCCAGCGCTCGACAGGTGGGCAGGATCTCGTCCTCCGGGTCGCGACTCCAGAGCGAGTACTCCGTCTGGAGCGCGCTGATCGAGTGCGTCGCGTGCGCGCGCCGGATGGTCGCGGGGGCGGCCTCCGAGAGGCCGAGGTAACGGACCTTGCCGGCGCCCACCAGCTCCGCCATCGCCCCGACCGTCTCCTCGATCGGCACGCTGGGGTCTACGCGGTGCTGGTAGTACAGGTCGATGTGATCGACGCCGAGCCGCGCGAGCGAGGCGTCGCAGGCCTGGCGCACGTACTCGGGGCGGCCGTTCACGCCGACAAACGTCCCGTCCGGTTTCCGGACGTTGCCGAACTTGGTGGCCAGTACGACGTGGTCGCGCCGATCCCCGATGGCGCGGCCGACGAGCTGCTCGTTGGTGAACGGACCGTAGATGTCGGCGGTATCGAGAAAGCTGATGCCGAGGTCGATCGCTCGATGGATGGTGGCGACGGACTCGGCGTCATCGCGCCCGCCGTAGAAGTCCGACATGCCCATGCAGCCGAGCCCCATCGCCGACACGACCAGGCCTTGGGACCCCAGGTGGCGCCGCTCCATGTGTTGCTGCCTCCGTATGAAGTCGGTATCAGACGTGCGATCGGAGCAACTCGTCGACTTCTGCATATCCCAAGGGAACAGCGACGCCGCTCACCGAGGCACCCGCCTCGAGCAGCGCGCGGACGGACTCTGGCGTGCGCCGGTACATCCAGTAGGAGTCCACGCACGCCTTCACGGCAAGCGCCAGCGGTGTACGCCCCTTCCCATCCTTCGCGTCGATCGGCGCTCCCCGCTCGATGAGCAGCGTCACGGTCGGGGGGACTCCCTTCCAGGCCGCCACGTGCAGCGCCGTGCTGTCCTGGGCGATATCGAAGTAGCCGTCACCCTCGTACAACGCGGTCACGGGCACGCCGAGATCGAGGAGGTGCCGGACCCCTTCGGTGTTCCAGGTTCCCGCAAACTCCGCGAGCAGCTTGCCACCCTCCGCCAGGACCTCGCGCACGAGCTGCGGCTCCCGGCCAGCGATCGCACGGACACCCGCCGCGTCGTTCCTGGCGCACGCGGCGATCAGCCGCTCGACGCCCTGAAGCTCGATCGCAACGCCGCGCCGCTGGAACAGGTCGAGCACGTCGCCCCGCCCCCGTCGCGCGGCCATCGCCACCGCCGACCTGCCGGAGAACGCCCGCCTCGAGCGGTCGGGGTGGTCCGCGATGAGCGTCGGGTCGGCCCCGTGGTCCAGCAAGACCTCGACGATCTCGAGGGCGTTGTCGCGCAGCACGGCGTTATGCAGCGCGGTTTTCCCCCAGCGGGTTCGCCGATTCGGGTCGACGCCCCGCTCGAGCAGCCACTTGATCCCCGTGTAATCGTGCCAGTCGGTCTTGCGGAGCAGGATCGTGCCGAGGCTCTCCTCGCTGAGCTTGCCGCTCTCCACGAGGACCTTTAATGCAACGTTGTCGTGCCCTTCGGGGGCGTGGTAGGGAGTTTCCTCATCGTTCGGGTCGGCGCCCCGCTCGAGCAAGAGGCGCGTCAGCCCGGCGTGGTGCGCCACGCCGGCGGCGCCATACAGGGCGCTCTCCCACTCGGGCTCGGGCCGATGGTTCATCTCATACCACCCCGTATTCGCGCTGGCCCCGGCATCGAGCAACGCCTGCGCGGCCCGCACGAAGCCCACCGATCGGGCAGGATCGAGCCGCAGGTACTTCGAGAAACACAGGTGGGTGAGCGCGTCCCAGCCGCGGGGGCCGCCCTTCATGGTAGCGTTCCCGGGGTCGCGCTCGAGGAACCGCCGCACGGCGGCATCGTCACCGAGGACGGCCGCCGAATGGATGTCGCTGCTCGCGACCTCCGGGTGCGCCGCCAGGATGGCCGCGGCGCGCTCGAGGGTCCCGTGCCAGACGGCGGCCTCGATGAACGCCGCCCGGGGATCGCTCATGGCTTCGCGGGCTGCCGCAACCGCCGCAGCTCAAGTTCTGACATGATGAATCCGAACGCGGGCCAGCCGCCGGACCGCACCGAGCGCTCGAACCAGGCACGCGCGCGCGCCGTGTCGCCGCGCAGCAGGTACCAGTTGCCCACGCCGTAGCTCAGCGTCGCCACCGCGACATCGCCGGTATCGGCCGCCGTGATCACGCCGTCGGGGCCGATCTGCCCGCGATACAGCCGCAGGCGTTGCGCGTACGCGTTCGCCGCGGCAAGCGAGTCGGGGCGGCGGTCCAGCATCGCCTGCGCCTCGGCCGCCCGCCCCGCCCGCGACAGCGACATCCACAGCCAATCGGTCGCGCCCGCCAGCTCGGCCGCGTCCGGAGGCCGGCGCTGCGCGCGGGCGAAGGCATCGGCCGCACCGGCGAACTCGCCTCGGGCGTAGCGGACGATCCCCAGGTGGTACCAGATGCCGTAATTGGCGCTATCCAGGCGACTGCCGCGCGTGAGATCGTCCAGCGCGCGGTCGAACTCGCGCACCGAGAGGTAGCGATGGCCGCGCCAGCGATACAGCACCGCGTCGGTCGGCGCGATCGTCAGTCCCCTCGTGAACGTCTGGATGGCTTCGCGGAACTGGCGCGCGCCGGATTGGGCGAGGCCCAGCTGAATGATCCGCTCCACGCTGCGGGGATCGGCGGCGAGGGCGCTCTCGGCACGGGCAATCGCGCCCGTGTCGCGTTGCGCCCGGTATTCGACGCCTGCGGCCGAGCGGTACTGGACCGACTGCCCGCCCGCAGGCGCGGTGGCGGCCACTGAAGCCGCCACCAGCCCGCAGATCGAGGGCAGCTTGCCGCCCATCGGACGCAGCGACGCGGTTAGCTGGGTTACTTCAGGTATTGCCCCACGAAATCCAGCACGTTCTTCCGGTCCAGGCGGAACACGCCGCCGGTGCCGGCGCAATTCCCATTGAGCCCGAACGAGGTCACGCCCGCGATCACGTTGCTCGTGCCAAGGTAGTCGGGCCCGCCCGAGTCGCCGAAGCAGGTACCGCCCGTCGACGCGTTGTTCGAGAGCAGGAGCGAGAAATCCCCCACGATGCCTCCGTTGATCTGGACCAGGTGTGGCTCGGCGAACATGCGGATCCGCACGGCCTCGATGTGCACGGGGTTGATCTCCTGCAGCCCGTAGCCCACCGCGGTGAACACCGTCGCGCTGCTCGGCTTCAGGGCGTCGAGCTGGTCCTGGGTGGGGAGCTTGCCGTACTGGCCGGCAGAGAGTTTCACCGCCTTGGAGAGCAGGACGACACCCACGTCGTGCAGGAAGAACGCGCGCTCGGTGAAGAGCGGGTGGGCGTGCCACGCGGTGGCCTCGATGGTGTTGGGGCCGCCGCCGAAGGGATAAGTGGGGTCGTGCTGGACGTCGGCCTCATTGAAGATGCGGAGGCCCGAGAACTCACCCGGCTCTCCGGCGCAGTGTCCGGCGGTGAGCACGAGTTTCGGGGCGATGATGGTGCCGGAGCAGCGGAACGCCGGCTTCCCGGCGATGTCCATGATGATGAGGACGACGGCGGGATGGGCATTCCCATCGAGCGTACCGTCGGTGATGAACGACGGGCGACCCGGGCTTCGGTCGGCCGTGGGAACTCGGTCGCAGCCGAGCAGGCCGACGCAGGCGGCGGCCAGGACCAGGATGACGAGACGTGCTTTCATGGTTCCTCTCGCAGGTGGGATGGGGCTTGCGATTGTAACGCGGAATGAGCGCCTTTGCCAGATTGCTGCGACCGCGTGGCCGCTGCGCGACGTGGGCACGAAGCAGCCTCGAAAGCATGATGCTTTATCCGGGAGCCCGCGGTCACTACCACCCGGCATCGTTCACCGGTCGGACCGACCGACACGTAATCCTCTCACCGCGATGCTCACCGATACCGCGGTCACGGTCGGGCCGTTGCGCTGGTGCTCGGGAGGGAGCCGCGGCTGGGCCGTGCCCGATCGGCCAGCTGCCGACGGCGCGTTGACGAGTCCCTAGCTCACCCCTCGAAACCACCCCTAACCCATTCGAAGGCAGCGTGTTGACACCACGTTGATTTGGGTGCCTAATGGTACCATTCCGAAACGCTGCGAGACGTCCGTTTGGCGCCCCACCTGCATCTACTGACGCTGGGCGCTCCCCTGCTCCTCACTCAGGCCGGCGAGCAGGTCCGCTTCCGCACGCGCAAGCACTTCGCCCTCCTGATCCGCCTCGCCGTCGAAGCGGGACGGAAGCTCACGCGCGACTACCTGATGGATCTCTTGTGGCCCGATGTCGCCGCGCCGCGGGCCCGCCACTCGCTCGCCCAAGCGCTGACCGTACTAAAGGAAAAGATTGGACGCGACCATCTCGTCATACAACGAGCCTCCCTCGCGCTCGTCGCGGGAGTGGTTCACGTGGACGTGACTCGGCTCGATGCCTCTGAGACTGAGATCCGTGGTCAGTTCCTCGACGGATTCGAGGTACCGGGAGCGGTGCAGTTCGAGCAGTGGAAGGACGAGTGGCGTGCGAAGCTGATGCCACGGATCCGTGATTCCCTCGTGAAGCAGATGGACGACGGGCGTCGAATTGGCGACTTCGAGACCGTCGAGAGGCACGCGCAGCTACTTCTCGAGCTCGACCCCCTGTCCGATGATGCTGTGCGCGGCGTCATGGAGGCGCGGGCGTGGGCGGGCGATCGGAGCAACGCCCTCAAGGTCTACGGCCGGTTCGAAACCAGGCTCGCGGACGAGCTGGGAGCGAAGCCGAGCCCCGACCTGGTGCGGATCGCGGACCTGATTCGCGAGGGCCGGCGTGCCGCGCCGCCGCCGGCGAGAGGCGGGCAGGTCTCGGAGCGTCGTGAGCGCCGCTTCGAGGCGGAAACGCTGATCGGTCGCGAGCGCGAGTTCGCTTTCCTGTACGACGCGTGGCTCCAGGTGCGACGACGCGAGCCGCGCATCGTCGCAGTGCTCGGCGACCCCGGCGTGGGAAAGACCACCCTCACCAACGCGTTCGTGTCGACCTGCCAGATGGAGGGCGCGGCCATTGCGCGCGCTCAGGCGTACCATGCGGAGCGCGAGCTGCCGTTCGCGGTGCTCGCCGAGCTGGTCAAGCAGCTCACGCTCCAGCGGGCGATTGGAGGAGCGGACCCGGAGGCGCTGAGCGAGCTGACGCGCGTCTCACCGGAGATCCTCACCGTGTTCCCAGGAGTGCCGAAGCCCGTGGAGTGGGCGGCGGAGGTCATTCCACTGCGCCTGGCCGACTGCTTCCTCAAGGCGGTCGAGGCCGCTACCGAGGAAAGTCCTCTGGTCCTTGTCGTCGACGATGTCCACGCGGCCGACAACGCGACGGTCGCGATCCTCCACATCGTGGCGCGCAAACTCCCGCGCACGCGACTCCTGCTGATTCTGACGGCGCGGTCCAACGAGCTGCGAACGGTCGCAGGTCCGAGCGCGCTGATGTCCGACGGCACGATCGGGGCGCTCCAGACCTTGGAGCTCGAGCCGCTGCCGCTCGAGGCAGCCGAGCAGCTCGTCGCGGTGCGGGTCGCCAAAGGCGGCGCTCGCATCACCGACGTGCCCGTGCCGCGCATCGTCCAGACGGGGAACGGGAATCCCTTGGCGCTGGAGCTCCTGACCAAGGAATGGCTGGCGCACGGCTCGAGCTCGCTGCTG
>QHTS01000002.1 GCA_003220905.1 Gemmatimonadota bacterium
ACGGCTGAGACGGAGGTGTCCTCGCCCGCGGTCAGCCGACCGATCCGGTACCGAAAACGTGGAGGCCCGGCGGAACCGGGCCTCCACGCGCTGCTAGTCGCCGCTCCCACTCTTAGAAGCTGGCGCCCAAACCGAGTCCGAAGCCGAACTCGTTCAAACCGTCGAAATCGGAAAACCAGCGGCGGTATCGAGCGTCCGGCCGCATCACCAAGCTGTTCTTGACCTTGAACCGATCGAAGAGAGGGAAACGGTAGCCCGACCGGATGGGTGGTCCGACCGGACTGCACAACCTGCATCATTGCGGTCACGGCATACAGTATGCTGTGGGTGGACGATGCCAGCGTGACGTCCGATCCGTGCATTTCATGCACGATTCTGTTGACACCGCGAGTTACGGGGGCTAGGTTTTCCATCATGAAACTCATCACAACCATCGTCCGGCCCGAACGCCTGCCCGAAGTCAAGGCGGCGCTGTTCCAGGCCGGCGTCACCGGGATCACGCTCAGTCGCGTGAGCGGCCACGGGGGCGAGCAGGAGATCGTGAGCCAGTACCGCGGCAACACGGTCGTCATGGAGTTCCACGAGAAGGTCAAGATCGAGATGGTGTGCTCGGAGCCGTTCGTCGAGCCGTGCATCAAAGCCATCCTGGCTTCCGCCCGCACCGGCGAAGTCGGCGACGGGAAGATCTTCGTCCAGGCCATTGAGCGCGTGATCCGCATCCGGACGGGCGAGCTCGACAACGCCGCGCTCACGGCCGTGAACGCGGACGCCGTGCAGCGCGCGGCGCTCGAAACCGCGCACCACGCAGGCGCGGTCGCCGGCGAGGAGGAGTCATGAACCCCATCTCGGCGGGCGACACCGCCTGGGTCCTCACCTCCACCGCTCTGGTGATGGTGATGACGGTCGGCCTCGCGTTCTTCTATGGCGGCCTGGTGCGGCCCAAGAATGCGCTCAACACGATGATGATGAGCGTCGTCGCGCTGGGCGTGGTGAGCGTGCAGTGGGTGCTCGTGGGCTACTCGATCGCGTTCGGGCACGGCACTCCCTGGTGGGGCGGGCTCTCCTGGCTGGGCTTCAAGGGTGTCGGGTTGGAGCCCGACGCCGCGTACGGCGCCACGATTCCGCTCCAGGCGCACGCGATGTTCCAGCTGATGTTCGCGATCATCACGCCGGCGCTGATCTCCGGCGCGATCGTGGAGCGCATGCGCTTCCGCGCGTACGTCGTGTTCCTCGTCCTCTGGGCGACGTTCGTGTACGACCCACTCGCCCACTGGGTGTGGGGGTCGGGTGGCTGGCTGGCGAAGCTTGGCGCGCTCGACTTCGCGGGCGGTACGGTGGTCCACATCAGCGCCGGCGTGTCCGCGCTCGTGGCCGCCCGCATGCTCGGGCCCCGGAAAGACTTCAAGCGCACGGCGATCGTACCTCACAACGTCCCGCTCGTGCTGCTCGGCGCGGGGCTCCTGTGGTTCGGCTGGTTCGGGTTCAACGCCGGCTCGGCGCTCGCCGCGAACGGACTCGCCGCCCTCGCGTTCACGAACACCAACACCGCCGCCGCGACGGCGCTGATCACGTGGGTGTGTATCGACCTGTTGCGCACCGGGAAGGCGACCGCCGTAGGCGCCGCCACCGGCCTTGTGGTCGGCCTCGTCGGCATTACGCCGGCGGCGGGCTACATCACCGCGCCGGCCTCACTCGCCGTGGGCGCACTGGCGGCGCTCGTGAGCTACACCGCCATCCAGATCCGCTCGAAGACACGGCTCGATGACTCGTTGGACGTGTTCTCCTGCCACGGGCTCGCAGGAGCGGCTGGGGCTCTGCTGACGGGCGTCTTCGCCACGAAGCTCGCGAACCCCGCGGGCGGCGACGGCTGGCTGGCCGGCAACTTCGCCCAAATGGGCGTGCAGCTCGTCGCGATCCTCGCCGCCGTGGCGATCGCCGCCGCCGGCACGGCCGTCATTCTCGGGCTCGTGCAGGCCACGCTCGGCGCCAAAGCCGGCGTGCGGGAGCAGCTGTCCGGGCTCGATCTCAGCGAGCACGGCGAGGAGGCGTACTTCGGGGAGCAGGGGGCGACCCCCGCGCCGGGCGTGGCGCTCGGCCAAGGCGTGATCGTGTCGGCCGCCCCTCCCGAGCCGGCGAAAGCGGCGGCCGTCGCGGGCTAGCGGCGACGGCTGACGAGCTGGTTCTCGAGGAACAGGAACTCGATACCGGTCCCGAGGAAGGTGTCGAGGTGGTCCTCCCCACCGCCCGCAGCAACTCGTGGAACTCCCGGTTGTCCTTGGCCGAGACCGTCTGCACCCGGGCCGAGCCGTTCACGTGGGTGATCGCGGGCAGCCGGTGCCGGAATTCCTCACGGACGTTGACCGTCATGATCATGAACGGCAGCTCGGTCTTGGGCGCCACCTCGAACCAGCGATCGACTTCCTCGATCGATACGGCTGGGGCAAACGGCCGGAACGCCTCCCGCATTTTCACCATGGCGTTGATGCGATCGCGCATCTCGGGATGGCCGGGGTCGGCGAGGATGCTCCGGTGTCCCAGCGCCCGCGGACCGAACTCCATGCGGCCACGATACCACGCCACGACCCGGCCTCCCGCGATGAGCCGGGCGGCCTCCGCGCACGCCTCGCCGAGCGTGGCGAATCGCTCGACCTGTACCCGATCGCGATACTGCGCCAGCGCGGCGTCGATGTCCGCTGGCCGATAGCCGGGGCCAAGGAACGGAACGCCCAACCGCTCGTTCCGAATCTCGCCAGCGGCCGCCGAGCGGTACAGCGCGGCGCCGAGCGCACTGCCGTCGTCTCCCGCCGCCGGCTGCACGTAGATGTCGTCGAACGTCCCCGAGCACAAGAGCTTTCCGTTTGCGGTGCAGTTCAGCGCCACGCCTCCCGCCAGCGCCAAGCGCCGCTGCCGCGTCTCGGTCGCGAAGCGCCCACACAAGTGCAGCATGGTCCGGTCGAGGCAGGCCTGCAGGGCGGCGGCCACGTCGCGGTGCACATCGGTGATCTCCTCGTCGGGACGTCGCGCCGGCACCAGGTGCTCGGTGAGATGCGCGCGCGTCGCGAGGTAATGCTCACGCTCCTCGCGAGTGCGGTTCGCCCGCAGCAGCGGAATCCGAATTCCGCCGTCGGGCTCGAGCGTCACGGCGTCCTCGAAGAAGCGGCAGAACCGCTCCGGGTCCCCGTAGGGAGCGAGCCCCATGATCTTGTATTCGTCGGCGTTGAAGTCGAAGCCCAAGTGCAGCGTGACGAGCGAGTAGAGCACACCGATCGAGTCGTGCGCGGGGATCTGCGCGAGGCGGTCGAGGCGCCCGGCGTGCGCGTGATACACCGTCACGCTCTGCGCTTCCCCCATGCCGTCGATCACCACCACCAGGCACTCGTCCCACCCCGACGTGTAGTACGCGCTGGCGGCGTGCGCCAGGTGGTGACCGACGTGACGGACCCGCTCCGCGGGGCAGCCCGGTAGGTCGCGCGCCACGAGCGCGAGCAGCGCGTCCCGGGAGTACACCTCGCGATACAGGGCACGGGAGACCGGGTCGACCAGATACACGCTGCGATAGGGCGCATAGTCGAATCCGTGGGCGAGCTCGTCGACGTCCTGGATCCCGAGCCCGGCCTCGGCGAGACAGTACGCGATCGCCCCCCGCGGAAAGTCCCCCGTATGCTTCCGCCGGCTGATCCGCTCCTCCGCGACCGCCGCGACGACCATCCCGTCCACGACCAAGGCCGCGGCGGAATCGTGACCCTGCGAGATGCGGTACTCCCGCTCGTCCAGGCTGGGCCAGTGAGCACGTTTGAAGGGGATCGATCCCTCGAATCCGCTGATGCCGAGGATTTTCACCGAGGGCCTTCCGGTCGGGGTCGGAGTGCGGGTTCTCGGGCGGGGGAGGAGCGCAAGAACCATACGCAGTTACGCTTATCCCCCTTTGCACGCCCGAGGCTAGGCCCCCCTTGAAAGTGTTGCAGGGCCGCCACAGCCGCGGCCCTTTCGTGTCGGGGTGCCCGGTCGGCGACCGCCCCGGCTCCGTAGATTGGC
>QHTS01000366.1 GCA_003220905.1 Gemmatimonadota bacterium
CGAGACGCGCTCTCCCCTTTGACCACGAGGAACGCGGCGAGCTGGTCGAGGGTCTGGCGGACGGCGTGTTTGTCCATGCTGGGCGGAACGTAATCCCGTTCGCTGGGCGATTCCAGCCACGCGCCCGAACGGCGATACTTGACGCATGAACGGCTACAACTTCAGTGATCGTGTGCGCAGGGTGCTGCAGCTGGCGCGGGAAGAGGCCGCGCGCCTCCACCACGAGTATGTAGGGACCGAGCACATCCTGCTGGGTCTGATTCGGGAAGGTGAGGGTGTCGGCGCGGCCGTGCTGACAAACCTCAACGTCGACCTGGAAGAGATTTCCAGGAGGATCGAAGAGACGGTCAAGCAAGGGAAGGCAGCCGCGCGGGCGGGACCGGACCTCCCTTACACCTCCCGGGCCAAGAAGGTTCTCGAATTCGCGATGAGCGAGGCGCGCGAGCTGCACCATGCGTACGTGGGGACCGAGCACCTCCTCCTCGGAGTCCTACGGGAAGAGAAGGGCATCGGGGCGCAGGTCCTGACGGAGGCGGGCGTGACCCTGGAGGTGGCACGCAGTGAAGTCTTGCGGCTGCTCTTCACTGAAATGCCGGAGGCCTCGGCCACAACGCCACCCACAACACCGCCCGTACCGTACACGCCCGCCGCGCGCGGAAGCCTCCAACTCGCGCTACAGGAGGCGCGTGACTTGAAAGCGGCTTCTCTGGGACCGGAACTCCTGCTACTCGGGGTGCTGCGCGTCATGCTCACCGCCTCGGCGGGATCGGCGAGCGCAACCCTTGCCACCCTTCTGAACGCCGCCGGTCTGACGCCCGAACGCGTGCGCGAAGTCATCGCGCGAGGCGATGAGGCGTAGATCAGCGCCGCGGCAGGAACCCGCCCAGCGCCCGCTCGAAGTCCTCCGTCGCCTCGACGTGCGGCGCATGCCCCGCGGCCAGCTCGATCACGCCCGTGGAGAGCAGCGCGGCGGTCTCGCGCGCCGCTTCGAGGGGCATGGGGTCGTAGACGCCGTGCAGGAGCAGGGCGCGGGGAGCAGTACCATTCGGAAAAGTCCGCCGGATCCGTTCGCGCAGGTCGTAATCTCCCAGACTATCCCAGACGGCCTTCCGGGTCCGCTCGGTGACGCGAAACGGCGTCATCTCCCTCGCGCGGCTCGGGTCGCGAAAATACCCGGCGACGGATAGCGCGAACGCGATGCGGCGATACTTTTCGGGATCGGTGCGGGAGAGCCCGGACGCCACGAGGTCGGCGCGGCTGCGCGCGATCCACGGCTGGGCCATGCGAGCCGCGAAGCGGCGCTCGAATTCGTCGCGCCACGCGGCCGTCACGGGCGCGGATGAGACGAGCGCGAGCCGGGCGATCCGGTCGGGATGCTCGAGGGCGTAGAGCAGGGCGAGCAGGCCCCCCCACGAATAACCGATCACGGTGAGGCGGTCGAGCTCCCAGTGGCCGCGCAGGGCCTCGAGGTCGGCCACGTGCTCCCGCCAGCCCACCAGGACGTCACGCGGCACCGGTGACCGGCCGCCGCCGCGCTGGTCGTAATAGAGGAGAGTGCGACCTCCCTCCGCGAGGTGGTCGTACTGGGGAAGCAGGTAGTCGTGGTGGGCGCCGGGGCCGCCGTGCAGGACGACCACGGGCGGGCCGTGCCCCACGCGTCGCATGTAGAGGCGGACGCCGTTCAGCTCGACCGTCGTTTCCGTCGGCGGGTCTGGCATCGCGTCTCAACTTAAACGGTTCGCACCAGCATGAAGACGCTTCGCTTTCCACCCGCCCTCGCGCCGCCGGGCTTGCGGCGCCTCGGGCTCGCCGACATCGCGATCCTCTGCCTGCTGGGCGGCGTGATCGCGATGGTGGTCTCGTTCGCGCGCGAGTTCGAGGCCCCGTTCTCGCAGGCGGTGCGCATCGACCTGAGCCCGGCGGCGCTGCCCAAGTACACGCTGTATTCGCTGTCGCGCGGCGTGCTGGCACTCCTGATCTCGTATGTGTTCGCGCTGGGGTTCGGGTGGGCGGCGGCGACGTCGCGTGCCGCCGAGCGGCTCCTCTTGCCGCTGCTCGACATCCTGCAGAGCATCCCGGTGCTTGGCTTTCTCCCCGGGCTCGTGCTCGGCCTCATGTCGCTGTTCCCGACACGCAACGTAGGGCTCGAGCTGGCGGCGATCCTGATGATCTTCACCGCGCAAGCGTGGAACCTGGCCCTCTCCTTTTACAACTCGCTCAGGGCCCTGCCGCAGCCGCTGCGGGACGCGTGCAAGGTCGCGGGCTGGCCCCCCGGCCGGACCTTCCGGCAGCTCGAAGTGCCAGCCGCGGCGCAGGGGCTCGTGTGGAACGGGATGCTGTCCATGGCGGGGGGCTGGTTCTTCCTCATGGTGAACGAGGCGTTCCGCCTCGGCAATCACGACTACCGCCTCCCCGGCATCGGGTCCTTCATGAGCGTCGCCCTCGACCAGGGGAACTCACAGGCGATGGCGCTCGCGATCGCCGCGATGGTGGTGATGATCGTGAGCGTGGATCAGCTCCTGTGGCGGCCGCTGGTGGTGTGGGTCGAGAAATTCCGGCTGGACGAGAGCAGCGGTGGGGGGCCGGCGCCGTCGTCGTGGGTGCTCGACTTCCTGCGACGGGCGCGACTGCCGCGGCGCGCGGCGGTGTTGCAGCGCCGGGCTTACCGCCGTGCCCGCCGGGCGGCGCGGCCGCTCGAGCGCCCGTTCCGCGCCGTCGGTCCCATCATTCTGCGGGGCCCGCGGTTCGCCTTCGAGCATCCGGTGCCCCGGAAGATCGGCGCCGGGCTCGCGATCGCCGCGGTCGCCGCCGCCGCCGCCGTGGGCGCGTGGCACCTGTGGCTGCTGCTCGCGCACCTGGGGTGGGCGGAGTGGGGCGAGCTCGTTTCGTCCGCCGCGCTCACGTTCATCCGCGTGATGGGCGCGGTGATCGTGTCCACGGCGTGGGCCCTGCCGGCGGGGGTGGTGATCGGCCGCTCGCCGCGCCTCGCCCGCGCGCTGCAGCCGGTGATTCAGGTCGTGGCGTCGTTCCCCGCGCCGATGCTCTTCCCGCTCGTGATCCTGGTGTTCGAACGGATCGGCGTCGGGCTCGGGCTCGGCGCGGTCGCGCTGATGGTGCTGGCGGGCCAATGGTACATCCTGTTCAACGTGATCTCCGCCGTGGCCGCGATCCCGCAGCAGCTCAAGGACGCCACGACGGTGTTCCGCCTGCCGTGGCTCGCCCGCTGGCGCTCGCTGTACCTGCCGGCCGCGTTCCCCGCGCTGGTCACCGGGTGGGTGACGGCCGCCGGCGGCGCGTGGAACGGATCGATCGTCGCCGAATACATGAACGTCGCCGGAAAGCTG
>QHTS01000082.1 GCA_003220905.1 Gemmatimonadota bacterium
GTTTTCGACGGATGGAACTGCACGGCGCGGGCGCGCTCCAGCTCCAGCAGCAACGCGATGAACCGGTAGGCCAACGCCTCGGTGTACCGCCCGGCGCGCGCCAGGGCGTCGGCCCGCTCGCGGTAGGCGCGGGCGTCTTGGAGCCGCATGCCCGTGGGAGCTGTCGACGCGCCCTGCGGGCGCACGGTCGCCCGGTAGATGCGCCAGGCCACGTACCCGAAGTGCACGAGGATGGCCAGCAACGCCACCACGGCGGCCCAGAAGATCACCCGGGAGAGGATGGGGTGGCTGGTGTCGAGCGAACCCAGGGCGGACATCAGCTTCCGCCACCAGTCTTCCAACCATCGCAGCGGATGAGACCGCGCGCTCCACTGGTATTCGGACCGGGCGAACACCTCCCGCACCGCTTGCCGCACGGAATCCGTCGGCACGCCCTGAACCCACCCGAGGGAGGACGCGCTCACTGCTGCGTCGGCCGCCAGCGCGCGCCGATCACCCGGCGCTGAGGTGCTGGCTCAAGAGCTCCAGATCGAAGGCTTCCCGGCGCACCCGGAGATCGTAGTACATCAACGTGAACACACAGGGCAGCACGGGCGTAAGGATCACCGGTAGGACGGCCGCGAGCACCAGCAGGCCCGCAGCCGTCGTGGAGGACGAGAACCGGAGGACGGCGGCCAGGGCGCCGATGCCGGCCGACGGAACGCCCACGAGGATGAACGCGACGAGGGCGAGTCCGAGCACCTTCAGCTTGCGGCCGCGGGTCAAGTCCCACGAGCGGCCGAACGCGTCGAAACTTGAGCCCAGTGGTTCGAGCACCACGACCTGGGTCGTGACGCCGTAGCCGCACGCCACGAACGCCGCGAGCCAACACGCGCCGGCGAGGAGCGCAAGGGCGACGATGCCGCCGAGCGCGCCGGTCTTGGTGAGCATCGGGATGGAGATCGCCGCCACGATCCCGAGCACGAAGACGATGAGTCCGAGCAGGACCCCTTTGCCCAACCCGACCACGAACAGCGGCCAGACCTTTTGCACACCGAGCGCGAGGGCCTGCGTGAGCCTGGACTCGCGACCGAGGTAGAAGTCGGAGATGACGCGGATGACGCCCGCCGTAAGCAGCAGACCCGCGAAGTACTGGAGGATGGCCGCGAGGAACAAGATGCCGGTGTGCCCCTGGGGACCGGAGAGCTGTGCGTAGATCGACAGCACGACGGGCAGCCACAACACGATGATGCCGAGCGCCAGGAAGGTGATGAAATGGCGGCGGTAGATCGTAAGCGCGCCGTCGAGGATTTCCCCGACACCCATGGGCCTGAGATCAGCCATCGACACTCGCTCCCGCGGAGGGACAGCGATAAGATGAGGACGTGACTGCGCCCGCGCGAGTCCCTATCCCGTCCGGCCCGCCTGATCTGCGTCAGCAGCACGGGGTGGAAACGCCAGAGCACGTGGAGGTCAGGTTCGAGCTGGCGGGGCTGGGCTCGCGGGCGGCGGCGGCGATAACGGACGTCGTCCTCATCTCGCTGCTCCTCGTGCCACTCCAGATCGCGGCCGACCAGCTGGGACTCAAGACCGTGCTGGGACGGTGGGCCAGTGCGCTGATCTACCTCCTGCTGAGCTTCGCGCTGTTCGCGTACTATATCCTGTTCGAGGGCCTGAACCGCGGTCGCACGCCGGGCAAGATCCTGCTCGGTATCCGCGTGGTGATGGATACGGGGCGCCCGATCACGCTGGCTGCGGCGGCCCTCCGCAACCTGGTCCGGGCGGCCGAGTACGCCGGCCTGCTCTTGCCCGCGGCGCTCACGATGCTGCTGCATCGCAGCAACAAGCGCCTCGGTGATCTCGCCGCCGGCACCATCGTGGTCCGCGACCACGCGACCGAGTGGGGACTCGCCCCACCCGCGCGGGCCGGCGAGGACCCGGTGGAGGTCGGACCGCCGGAGCTCTCCGAGGAAGAATTCCGGCTGCTGGACCGGCTGCTGGCGCGTCTGAGCGACCTCACGCCGGAAGTACAAGTGCGGATGACCGTCGAGCTCGCCCGTCGCTTCGAAACCCGGGTGCCGCGCCGCACCACCGATCCGCAGGAGTATCTGGTCGCGCTGTTCGACGAGGAGCGCCGCAAACGACGCAGTCGCTTCGCGACCCGGGCCGCGAGCGGCGCGGGACGCACCACGGTGACGGCCGAGCGCTTCGTGGCGCGTAAGCAAGATGCCTGGGAGGCGTTCCGTCGCACAGCCGCGCGTATCGAGCGGGCGGGGCTTCGCGCTCTCGCCGCGGCGGAGATCCCGGCGTTCGCGGCCCGCTATCGCGAGGTCGCCGCCGATCTGGCGCGAGCCCGCACCTACGGCGTGAGCCCGGAGGTCGTCGCATACCTGGAGCGCCTCGTCGCGGCCGGCCACAACGCGCTCTACCGCGCCCGGTCGCGCGGACGCCTGCCGATCGCGCCCTACGTCTTACGGGACTTCCCGGCGGCGGTCGTGGAATCGTGGCGCTACGTGCTGGTCGCGTGCCTGCTGTTCACGATCCCGGCGGCCGTGGGCTACGCCGTGCTGCGCGAGCGGCCCGAACTGGCCGAGGAGATCGCCCCGCCGGTCATGGTGAGTCGCGCCGAGCAGGCGGCGGAGCGCCAGGCCCGCGGCATCGGCTACGCGCAGGCGGAGAACGAAGACCGACCGGTGCTCGCCTCCTGGATCATCAGCAACAACATCATGGTGTGTCTCGCGGCGCTCGCCGGCGGATTGGTCGTGGGTGTCCTCACGGTGCTCTCCCTCGTGTACAACGGCCTCTCGCTGGGCGTCGGCTTCGGCGTGTTCGCGAATCACCATGCCGCAGGCTACCTCGCTACGTTCATCGCCGGGCACGGCGTGTTGGAGCTGACAGCCGTCTTCGTCTCCGGTGGCGCGGGGTTCCGCCTGGCCCAAGCCCTGGTCGCACCCGGGGACCTCACCCGGAAAGACGCCCTCGTGCTCCAAGGCGCCGTCGCCTTGCGCATGGTCGGATCGGTGGTGTGCCTGCTCACAGTGGCCGGCGCGATCGAGGGTTTGGTTTCAGCGAGCGACGCCGCTCCAGCCTACAAGTTCGCCGTCAGCGGCGCGTCGGCGGTGCTCCTGGTGTGCTATTTCGCGAGCGGGTGGGCCTACCTCAGGGGGAGGGCCGGCGCAGCTGCGCCCGCCGCGGCGGCCACCGCAGCCACCGGCACGACCCCACGCTGAGCCGGCGGCGGCACCACCACCGCGCGGGAGGAGAGAATCGCGGCCGGTGCGGCCGACTCACCGGCTCATCTGTCCAGGGCTTCGAGGATGTCGCGCATCTTGCGCGAGAGCGCCTCGATCTGCTTCAGGCCCGCGACCGTGTCCGCGTCATACTTGTCGGCACCCAGCAGGAGCAGCTGGGTCTCGGCGAGGATCGCAGCCAGGGGGTTCGACAGGTCGTGCCGGAGCTTCCTGATGGGGTCCAGCGCGTCGACCATCTAAAGCAGCGAGCGGTAGAGATCGCGCAAATGATGATCCCGCAGGTCCCGCACCGCCTGCCACAGGTCCGGCTCCGACGTGGCGCAGAAGATCTCCGCGGTGGAGCGCTCCGCCTCCGTGTCCGGCGCCCCGAACAGCACCCGCCCGCGCCAGATCCCGTCCTCGGAGCGGCGTACCTGGAGGCGAATGGCGATGAGTTGTCCGTCGAATCGGATGGGGGGAAGGTCGTGGACGACCGCTTCGGGCGAATCGGGTGCGTTGTAGCGTGCCGGCTGTCCGGGCATGCTGACCCTAGGGCTGGTTTATGCAAAGATATAAGGGTCGGCGACTTACGCAATACGGAAGGGAGCAGGGAGCGGGGAACAGGGGGCGGGACCCTGCGGTGCAGCGGAGCGTACGGCTCCCGGCTCCCGGCTCCCGGCTCCCTCAGATTCTAAATGGCGCCGGCGCGAAGGTGATGACGAAGAGCAACAACGCCGCCCAGGCGAGCAGGCGGCGCGATGCCGGCAGCGGCCGCTGCGCGTCGAGGGCCGGGGGATGACCGAGACGTCCCCGCGATAACAACAGCACTAGTCCACCCCAGATGTACCAGCCGATCCATAACGTGCCGAGCGCGACGATCAGCAGCCAGAACGCGAGAGCGACTCGCTGGTGCCACTGCGGCAGCCGCGCATAGAGAATGTGTCCTCCGTCCAGTTGGCCCATGGGCAGCAGGTTGAGCATCGTCACGAACATTCCGACCCAGCCGGCGAACGCCACCGGATGCACGTTGATCGTCACGGCGTGACCGAGCAGCAGCCGACGGAGCGCGAGACTCACCAGCGAGTCCCCAAGGGGAATCTGCGGAGCGCCGCCAAAATACACGACCAGCCCGTGGAATCCCTCCTCGGGAGTGGCCGCATGACTCAGCGTCAGCCCGAGGACCAGGAGAGGCAGCGCCACCAGGAATCCCGCGATCGGCCCGGCAACGCCGATGTCGAGTAGCTGGCGCCGGTCGGATACGACGGTGCGGAGGCGAATGAATGCACCCATGGTGCCGATGAATGACGGGATGGGAACGGGGATGAAGTACGGCAGGGACACGTCCAACTGGTAGCGTCGCGCCACGACGTAGTGCCCCAGTTCATGCGACAACAGGATGGCGATAAGCGAGAGCGAGAACGGGAGCCCGGTGGACCAGGCGTGCAGAAACCCTGGATAGCCGGGGTGACCACTCGTGAAAAACGCCAGCGGACCTGAATACGGGATCCCGCCCGCGAGGACGGCACCGGCGAACGTGATCGTGTAAAGAGTGGCGAGAAATAGCACGACGTGCGGGGCCCAGCGCTCGCGGCGCCGGGCGAGCGGTCGCGTGAGAACGAGGTGGCGGCCGTCAGGCTCGTCCGACCAGTAATAGCTGCCGGGCCAGTGGGCGAGCACCGCGGCGAGCGCCGGGGAGGGGCCGGCATGGGCCGGATGTACAAGCGCGTCAACGACTTCCCGATCCGGAAGGGACGTCGTCCGCCACGCGACCAGAAACGCGCTCAGGTCCACGGCGTACCCTTGACTCGCGGTGCGGGGAACCCTACTATAGCTCTCTCGCACTCCTTCGAACTCCCTGATTCCATTTTCGACGCGTTCACTTCCCCACCCCGGGTCTCGCCCGCCGTAGAACTACGGAGCAAAGGCACACGTGGATATCGCTGAACTGAAGAGAAAATCCGTCGCGGAACTGCACGCGATGGCCGAGACCCTGAACATCACCAACTACTCAGGGCTCCGCAAGCAGGACCTGATCTTCCGCATCGAGCAGTCCCTGCTCGACTCCGACACCGTGCTGCGCGGCGAGGGGGTCCTCGAGATCCTTCCCGAAGGCTACGGCTTCCTGCGCAGTCCCGATTGGAACTACCTGTACGGGCCCGACGACATCTACGTCTCTCCGAGCCAGATCAAGCGGTTCGACCTGCGCACCGGGGACACGATCATGGGCCAGGTGCGGCCGCCCAAGGAGGGGGAGCGCTACCTCGCTCTGCTGAAGGTCGAGGTGGTGAACGGCGACGAGCCCGAGAAGGCGAAGCACCGGGTCGCGTTCGACAACCTGCGGCCCCGCTACCCCGAACGGCGTATCAAGCTCGAGCGCAAGGACGGCGACCTGTCGATGCGGGTGATGGACATCCTGAGCCCCATCGGTATGGGCCAGCGCGGCCTCATCGTCTCGCCGCCCAAGGCCGGCAAAACCATTCTCCTCCAGAAGCTCGCCAACTCCGTCATCGAGAACCACCCCGAGGTCTACCTCATCGTGCTGCTGATCGACGAGCGGCCCGAGGAGGTGACGGACATGGAGGAGAACGTCAAAGGCCCGAGCGTCGAGGTGATCTCCTCCACGTTCGACGAGCCGGCCGACCGCCATGTCCAGGTGGCCGACATGGTGATCGAGAAGGCCAAGCGCCTGGTGGAGCACGGCAAGGATGTCGTGATCCTGCTCGACTCCATCACCCGCCTGGGCCGCGCCCACAACGTGGTCGTGCCGCACTCGGGCAAGATCCTGTCGGGCGGAGTGGACGCGAACGCCTTGCAGAAGCCCAAGCGCTTCTTCGGCGCCGCGCGCAACATCGAGGGCGGCGGCTCGCTCACGATTCTCGCGACCGCCCTGATCGACACCGGCTCCCGCATGGACGAGGTGATCTTCGAGGAGTTCAAGGGCACCGGCAACATGGAAGTGATCCTCGACCGTCGCATCGCCGAGCGCCGCACCTTCCCGGCGATCGATGTCCAGCGGTCCGGCACGCGCAAGGAAGAGATCCTGCTCTCCAAGGAAGAGCTCAACAAGGTGTACCTGCTCCGCAACTTCCTCGCCGACATGCCGCCGGTCGAAGCGATCGAGTTCCTGCTCGAGCGGCTCAAGCGGACGAAGACGAACAACGAATTCTTCGCGACCATGGCGCAGGGGTGACGGGCGGCCGACGCGAGGGCCGGCTGCTCGGCGTCGACTGGGGCGAGCGCCGCATCGGCCTCGCCCTCTCCGATGAGACTCGCACGCTCGCTCAGCCCCTGACCACGCTCACCCGCCGCATCGGCAAGCGCTTCCCGATGCGCGAGTTTCTCACGCTCCTCGAGCACCACGCCGTGACCGGCATCGTGGTCGGCCTGCCGCTCGACCCGGAGGGGGCCGAAGCGGACGCGGCCACGGCCGTGCGGGTGCTCGCCGCCGACATCGCGCGCCACGCGGGACCGCCGGTCGAGCTGTGGGACGAGCGGCTCACCACGGCGCGCGCGCTCCAGGCCGTGCGCGCGATGGGCGGGTCGACCAGGGGCCGCAAGGACGACGTGGACGCGCTCGCGGCGGCGGTATTGCTGCAACACTATCTGGATGCGAAACGGGGCTCCGCGTTGTGACAATGCGGAATGCGGAGTGCGGAGTGCGGAATGGCGGCACGAGCTTCGCACGTAAATTCCGCATTCCGCATTCCGCATTCCGCATTCTGTTGGTCTGCGCGGCGGGAGCGTGCGGTGCCGCCGACGGCCCGCGCGTCACCGTCACCATCCCGCCGGGCTCCACCCTCGACGCCGCCGTCGACTCTCTCGCCGCCAACCACGTGATCAACCATCCCGGCTCGTTCCGGCTGTACGCCAGGCTGCGCGGGCTGGCAGGCTCGCTCAAGAGCGGCGTGTACCTGCTGCGCCAGAACGAGTCGTGGTCCGACGTGGTCGCGGCGCTGGAGCGCGGCCGGGGGGTCGAGCAACGCTTCACCGTGCGAGAGGGCTTGCGGCTCGCCGAGGTGGCCGACCTCGCCCGGGGCCAGCTCAGGATTCCCCGGGACTCCTTCCTGGCGGCCGCCGAGGACTCCGTGCTGCTGACCAGCGTCGGTCTTCCCGCCGAGGCGCCCAGCGCCGAGGGATACCTGTTCCCCACGACGTACCTGCTGCCGCTCGGCATCGGCGCGCGGGAGCTGGTCCGCGTCATGACGCACCAGTTCACCCAGCAGTGGAGCCCGGAGTGGCAGGCCCGGCTCGACTCCTTGCACTTCTCGCGGCACGAACTCGTCACCCTGGCGTCGATTGTCGAGGCGGAGGTGCGCTACGACCCCGACCGGCCGTTCGTCTCCGCGGTCTACCACAACCGGCTGAAACGGGGGATGAGGCTCGAGGCCGACCCGACGGTGAGCTACGCCTATGGACGGCGCCTCAGGAGAGTGTGGGAGAAGAACCTGGCGGTGCGCTCACCCTACAACACGTATCTGCACGCCGGGCTCCCGCCCGGCCCCATCGGCCAGCCGGGTCGCGCCGGCCTCGTCGCGGCGCTCTATCCCGCCGACGTGCCGTTCCTGTACTTCGTGGCCCAGCCCGACGGCAAGCACATCTTCTCGGCCACCTACGCCGAGCACCTGGCCGCCATCCAGCGCGTCAAGCAATTGCGGCGCGCAGCGCGCGCGCCGCAGCGCCAGGGTCGGTAGCCCCCCCTCCCCACACCGCGCCGATGACCGCGACCCCGGCCGCCCCAGCCCGCACGACGGCGGCCGCGTTGGCCACGGTAACACCGCCGATCCCGATCACCGGCGTACCGGCGGGGGCGAGCTGTGCGAGTCGCCGGAATCCCTCGGCCCCGAGCGGCGCGCCGGCATCGGACTTGTTCGCGGTGGCGAAGCAGGGACCGACGCTCCAGTAGTCCGCGGGCCACGCGCGTCCCCGCTCCGCCTCGGCCGGTGAGCCGACCGAGAGGCCAAGCAGGAAGCCGGGCGGCACGTGGGGGCGGAGCCGGTCGAGGGGCGGGTCCTCCTGGCCGAGGTGCGCCCCGGCCGCGCCGGCCGCGAGCGCCACGTCCACACGGTCGTTCACGATCACCGGCACCGCGAGCGCGCCGACGAGCGCGCGGGCCAGCGCCAGAACCTCGCGGGGCGGTGCATCTTTCAGGCGCACTTGGATGATGGTGGCCCCTTCCCCGCCCGCCGCGGCTCGGCGGCACATCTCGACCGGATCGCGCCCCTTGAGAAGCCCCGAGTCCGTGATCACCATCAAGCGCAACTGACGACCTAGTGCCATGAGCAAAACCCTGCGTGGACTGCGCGGCGCGACCACCGCCGCGGCGAACACCGGCGAGGCGATCCTGGACGCGACGGCCGAGCTGTTGCGCGCGCTCCAGGACGCGAACGGCTTCCGGCCCGAGGAGGTCGAGAGCGCCATCTTCACGTCATCCCCGGACCTCACCGCGGAGTACCCCGCGCGCGCCGCGCGCCTGCTCGGCTGGAAAGATGTGCCTCTGCTCGGCGCGGCGGAGGTCGCGGTGCCCGACGGCGTGCCGCGCTGTATCCGCGTCCTGCTCCACTTCTACACCGCGAAGCCGCAGCGCGAGCTGAAACATATGTATCTGCGGGACGCGGCCAAGCTGCGCCCGGACCGGAAAAAGTGACGGACAGCCGAACCGTCGGACGGTCGGACAGTCCGGTCACGGCGCGTTCCGTCATCGTGTCCGCGAAGGGCGCCGCGCGCTGGCAAGCGGGGCATCCCTGGATCTATCGCACCGACCTCTACGACGAGCCGCGCGAGACACCCGGCGTCGCCAGCGTCACCGACCGTCGCGGGCGGCACCTCGGTCAAGCCCTCTACTCCCCCACTTCGGAAATCCGGCTGCGCCTGCTCACAACCGGGCGCGAGCCGATCGACGCGACCTGGTGGGCCGACCGGATCACCGCGGCCGTGCGGCGGCGGGCCGGCATCCCGGCCACTGCGTACCGCGTGGTCCACGGCGAAGGGGACGGGCTGCCGTCCCTCGTGGTGGATCGCTACGGACCGTACGTGGTGGCGCAGCTGCTCTCGGCCGG
Organism: Gemmatimonadota bacterium; assembly: GCA_003220905.1. Classification (GTDB taxonomy): domain Bacteria; phylum Gemmatimonadota; class Gemmatimonadetes; order Gemmatimonadales; family GWC2-71-9; genus AG41. The sequence goes on from QHTS01000082.1 coordinate 9,266, forward strand.
CCTCGAGCAGGTGCGTGCGGACGTGCTGGACGGGATCGGCGCCGCGCTCGCCCCCGAAGGGATCCTGCTCCGCAACGACACCACGGTGCGGCGCCACGAGGGACTGCCGCTCGAGGTCGTGCCGGCGCGCGGCACGGTCCCGGACACGGTGGCCGTGGAGGAGGCCGGCGTGCGCTACCTCGCCGCACCGCGCACGGGTCAGAAGACGGGGGCGTTCCTCGACCAGCGCGAGAACCGCGTCCTCGTGGGGGAGCACACGGGCGGGGGCCGGGCGCTCGACCTGTTCACCTACCACGGCTCGTTCGCGCTCCACCTCGCCCGGCGCGCCGGCGAGGTGATGGCGGTGGACTCGAGCGCCGATGCGTTGGCGCGGGGGCGCGAGAACGCCGCGCTCAACGAGCTCACGAACATCACCTGGCGCGAGGCCAACGCGTTCGACCTGTTGCGCGAGCTGGAGCGGCGGGAAGAGCTGTTCGACACGATCGTGCTCGACCCCCCGGCGTTCGCCAAGTCGAAGCAGAGCGTTCCCCGGGCGCTCGCCGGCTACAAGGAGATCAACCTCCGCGCCATGCGCCTCGTGGCCCGCGGCGGGGTGCTGTTCACCTGTTCCTGCTCGTACCATGTGAGCCGGGCCGTCTTCCTCGACATGTTGGGGGACGCCGCCCGGGATGCGGGCCGCCGCCTCCAGATCCTCGCCGTCACCGGGGCGGGCCGGGACCACCCGGAGCTGGTCACCGTACCGGAGACCGGCTACCTGAAGGGCGCCCTCCTCCGGGCCGTTGACTAAACCGCTGTCCCTTACAACCTTGCAGTCCTGTCCATGCCGGCGTCCGCCCTGGTCCGCCGAGTCTTCATCGGCCTCCTCGTCGCCAACCTGGCGGTCGTAGGGGTCAAGCTGGCGGTGGGGCTCACGTCCGGCTCCCTCGCCGTGCTCGGCGGGGCGGTGGATTCGTGCGTGGATGCGCTCAACAACGTGCTCGCCCTGATCGTCGTGCGGGTGGCCGCGAAGGAGCCCGATGAGGACCACCCGTACGGTCACGGGAAGTTCGAGACGCTGGGGGCGCTGGCGATCGTGGGATTCCTGTCGATCACCTGCTTCGAGCTGGTGCGAGGGGCGGTCAATCACTTCGTGAGCGGCACGCATCGGGTCGACGTCAGCGACTTTCAGCTGGCACTGCTGGTTCTCACGCTCGGCGTGAACCTGCTCATCACGTGGTACGAGCACCGCCGCGGGATCGAGCTCGGCAGCGAGCTGCTCGTCGCGGACGCGGCCCACACCCGCGCCGATGTCTTCATCACGGTCGGCATCCTCGTGGGGATCCTGCTCACGCGACAGGGGTGGTGGTGGGCCGATTCGACCGTCGCGATCATCGTAGCCCTGGCGATCGTGCTCGTGGCCTATCGCATCCTCGCGCGCACGGTGCCGGTGCTCGTGGACCAGCGCGCCATCCCGACGCGCGACATCCAAGACGCCGCCCAGGCCGTCCCGGGCGTGAAAAGCGCCTACGGCATCCGCTCGCGCGGGCCCTCCGACCTGCGCTACGCCGAGGTGACGGTGTGCGTCGACCGTCACGCGGACGTGGAGTCCGCGCACGCCATCGCCGACCAGGTGGAGGAGCGGCTCAAGCGCGACCTGCGGCTGCACGAAGTCACCGTGCACGTCGAGCCATGCTGAGCCTCTCGGGGGACCAGCGCTCCCGGACCACGCGGCGGCCGCCGCGCTCGCTCAAGCAGGAGTACCAGGAGTTCCTGCTGCAGCGCATCGAGGAGTACAAGAACGCGCTCACACGAGCGGACCTGCTGGAGATCGGCGACGAGGCGGTACGCGAGCTCGAGGAGAGCGCCGCAGGGCAGTACCTCCTCACCGAGGTGCTGCTGCTCGAGCACGTCGATCGCATCATCGCCCGGCGCCTGCGATTGCCCTCGTTCCCGCGCTGGCGCCAGAAGCATCGAGCGCTGCGCGCGGCGCAGCGCGCCCCCACGCACTGGGGCCTCGAATCGGATGGCCCGCTCGTCGGCGCCGTGCGCCGCCTCGAGCCTGGCGACCTGGCCCTCGTGGTCGGCGCCGCCGCGCTTCCCGCCGCCCTGTTCATCGCGGCGCACGACGCCGAGGTCTTCCTCGTCGATCACGACCTCGGGGCCGTCGAAGCCGCCGAGAGCCGGGCCGTCACCGAGGAGCTTGCCGGGCGGTTCCAGGCGCTCGTCGTCACCTTCGGCAGCTGGTTCCCGGACGTGGCGCCGAGCCTGGTGCTCATCGATCCCGCCGCCCTCGCGCCGGCGCGCGCGCGGGACCGGCAGGCGCTGCTGGCCGAGCTGCAAGTGCGCACGCGCCCCGGCGGCGTGCACGTGATCCTCCCCAGCCCGGCGGCGCGCGAGGTGATCCCGCTCGCCCCCGAGGCGCTGCAGGCCCAGTACGGCGGCTGGGAAATCGTCCGCCGCCGCCGCAGCAAGGCGAGCGCCGGGTTCACGGCGACGAAACCGGAGCGTCAGCTGGACACGGCTGTACACGTGTCGGAGTGAAGACTCGGGCGACGTCGTCTGTCGTCCGTCGTCCGTACTCCGTTGTCCGTAAATAACTAACCAGACAACCCCTGCGGCAGGCGACTTGCTAGGGGCGACGGACAACGGATAACGGATAACGGACGACCATGACTAGCCTTCCCCTAGTTCTCGACGACGACGAGCCGATCGGTATCATTCTACGGGCCGGCCGGAAGATGCTGCGCCCGGCGAAGATCTGGGCCTACTGCTGGTTTACGGACGAGGCCGAGGGGGGGACGGGCGATCACACGCACCGTCATCTGCCCGAGCACATCGACTGACGCGCGAGCGGGGCCGGCCCAGAGCCGGCCCTTCGCGTTTCAGCAGGTATCCTCTTTGCAAACCAGGTAGTTGGCCCGGCGGCCGGTTGCCGGGCCCCCCGGCCGGGTCTAAGCTTCAAGGGTCATGGCAACCCTCACGATCAACGGCCGCTCGGTCACCGCCGACCCCGAACAAACGATCCTCGAAGCCGCCCGCGCCGCGGGGATCCTGGACATCCCCACTCTGTGCTGGTATCCCAAGCTGCCGGTAGTCGGGAATTGCCGCATCTGCCTGGTGTCGGTCGAGGGGCAAGCGAAGCTGCTCCCCGCCTGCGCCACCAAGGTGGCGGACGGCCTGGTGGTGCAGACCGAGTCCCATGCGGCTGTCGAAAACCGCAAGGGCGTGCTCCGGCTGCTGCTCGAGCGCTACCCGGGCGATCACCTGACGAACGGCCACCGCGGGGGGGCGCGATCCCGCAACGAGTTCGAGGAGTACGTCGTGCGCTACGGGGTCGTTCCCACTCCCGTCGGGGAGCGCGACCTCGTCCTGCGCCACGGTGACGAGCGGCCCGGCGACCCGATGATCCGACACGACATGAGCACGTGCATCCTGTGCACGCGCTGCGTGCGGGCGTGCGCGGACATCCAAGTGGTCGGCGTGCTCGACGTGGGCCAGCGGGGCGAGCACACCGAGATCATCGTGGGCGCGGACGGCGACCCGGACAAGGCGGGCTGCACATGGTGCGGCGAGTGTGTGCGGGTATGCCCGACGGGTGCGATCTTCGAGGTGATGCCGCGGGAGCGGTTCGCGCCGGAGAAGATCCGCCATCCGGACAAGACGGTCCGCTCGGTCTGTCCGTACTGCGGCGTCGGCTGCCAGGTGGACCTGCACGTCGCCGGCGACCAGGTCATGCGCGTCACCTCACCGGACATCGAGCTCGACACTCCCAACCAGGGCTCCACCTGCGTCAAAGGCCGATTCGGCTACGACTTTCCCCAGCACCGCGATCGCCTCACGAAACCGCTGATCCGCAAGGGCTGGGAGAAGGAGCTGGGCCGCTGGGTTTGGCGCGGCCGGACGGGGAAGAATCGCCGGGGCGGGCCGTGGCAGACCATCGAGGGTGAGGGCCAGAACTCGAAGCCGGCGGGCCCGCCGCGCTCGGCGGGAAAGGCGGTGCGCGACCTGCCGCTGCTCGAGCGGGTGGACCTGGACATTCGCGACCGCGTGGCGACCCCGCCGTCCTGGTACGAGCCGTTCCGCGAGGCCACCTGGGAGGAGGCGCTTGAGCTCACGGCGCAGGAGCTGCTGCGCCTGAAGGGCGAGCGCGGCCCCGCTTCTCTGGCCTGCTTCTCCTCGGCCAAGTGCTCGAACGAGGAGAACTACCTCATGATGCGGATGTTCCGCGCCGGGCTCGGCACCAACAACATCGACCACTGCACGCGGCTGTGCCACTCCACGTCGGTCGCGGCAATGCAGCGCGCGCTCAACACCTCGGCGGCGTCGGGCTCGATGCGCGAGGTGGAGCACGCCGCCGACGTCATCTTCATCGCCGGCGCGAACACCACCGAATCGCACCCCGTGTTCGGCGCCGCCATCAAGCGGGCCCACGAACGGGGCGCGACGCTCATCGTGGCCGACCCCCGCAAGACCGAGCTCGCGGGCCGGGCGGACATCCACCTGCAGATGCAGCCGGGCACCGACGTCGCGCTCTTCAACGCCATGCTGCATCACATCGTCATGCGGGACCTGGAGGACAAACGGTTCGTCGCCGAGCGGATGCACGCCTTCGACAGAGTGCGGGAGTCGGTCAAGGCGATGACGCCGGACGTGGCCGCGAAGATCACCGGCGTCCCCGCGGACCGGATCCGCTGGGCCGCGGAGATCTACGCCAAGGGGCCGCGCACCAGCACGCTGTGGGCCATGGGGCTCACCCAACACGCCAACGGGACGGATCTCGTCACGTCGCTCCTGAACCTCATGCTCGCCTGCGGGATGATCGGGCGCTGGGGTGCCGCGATGATGCCGGTGCGGGGGCAGAACAACGTCCAGGGCGCGTCGGACGTCGGCGCGATTCCCTTCGTGTATACCGACTACCGACCGGTCCAGGACCCGAAGAACCGCGCGGAGTACGCCGCGGCGTGGGGCGTCCCGGCGGAGTCCCTCTCTCTCAAGGAGGGGCTCATGGTGACCGAGATCGTGAAGGAGGAGAGCGGCGTTCGGGGGATGTACATCATGGGCGAGAACCCGGTCATCTCCGACCCGGACGTCGCGCATGCCGAGCGCTGGTTCCAGGAGCTCGAATTCCTCGCGGTGCACGACCTGTTCCTCACGGAGACGGCCCGCTATGCCGACGTCGTCCTTCCCGGCTCGAGTTTCGCCGAGAAGACGGGCACGTTCGTGAACACCGAGCGCCGCATTCAGCTCGCCCACAAGGCGGTGGCCACCCCGGGGCAGGCGCGCGGCGACCTCGAGATCCTGATCGACCTGTCGAACCGCCTCGGGCTCAAGACCCGCTTCGAGACGGCCGAGGACGTGATGCGGGAAATCGCGCGGGTGACTCCATCGTGGCGCGGCGTGACCTACCAGCGGCTCGAAGGGGCGGGACTGCAGTACCCGGTGCCGACGGACGACTCTCCCGGGACCTCGTTCCTCTTCGACGACCGCTTCCCGACAGCGAACGGGAAGGGCACTTTCGTTCCCGTCGAGTACGCGCCGCCCGTCGAGCTCCCCGACGAGGCGTATCCATTCGTCATGAACACGGGGCGCCAGCTGTATCACTGGCACACGGGCACGATGACGCGGCGCGCCTCGGGCCTCGACCAGCGCGAGCCCACGCCGATCGTCGAGATCCACCCCGATGACGCGCGCGAGCTGGGGCTCGAGGACGGCGACCTCGTGCGGCTGACCTCGCGCCGCAACACCATGGTGAGCTCGTGCCGCATCTCCGAGCGCGTGGCGCAGGGCCAGGTGTTCGTGCCGTTCCATTTCCGCGAGGCGGCGGCCAACCTGCTTACCAATCCGGTGCTCGATCCGTACGCGAAGATGGCGGAGCTCAAGTGCTGCGCGGTGCGGCTTGAAGCCGCGCACGTGGCGGTCGCGCACTGAAGAGAAATGCGAAGTGCGGAATGCGGAATGCGGAATTGCAATGGCAGGTCGTTTGGCGAGCGACCTCCGCGCTGACCTTCCGCATTCCGCACTCCACATTCCGCATTCGATCACCCTAACCGACGCTTTCCCTTCGCCGTAGATTTTTCGAATGGATCTCGGTCTCGCGGGCCGCGTCGCTCTGGTATGCGGCAGCACCAAGGGGCTGGGGCGCGCCGTAGCGAGGATACTGGCACAGGAGGGCGCGCGCGTGGCCATCAACGGCCGCCACGAGGACTCCGTGGGACAGGTGGCCGAGCAGCTCTCCTCCGAGGCAGCCCAGGCGGTGATGCCGTTCGTGGCCGACGTGGGCGACCCTGCGCAGGCCGAAGGCGTGGTGGAGCGGGTTCACCACGAGATGGGCCGTCTCGACGTGCTGTTCTGCAACGCGAGCGGTCCGCCGGCCGCGCCGTTCACCCATCAGCCGGCCGAGGCGTTCCACCGCGCCGTGGAGCTGAATCTCCTGTCCACGGTCCATCTCGCTCGCGCCGCGGTGCCCATCATGCGGCACGGCGCGCGCCGGCGTCCTGGGGTTCGCGAAGGCCCTGGCCGACGAGGTCGCCGCCGAGGGGATCACCGTGAACGTCGTGTGTCCCGGTTTCATCGCGACGGAGCGGATCACGGAGCTCACGGAGACCCGCGCGAAGCGCGAGCAGCGCGCGTCGCAGGACGTCATGCGCGAGATGGTCGCCGGTATCCCGCTCGGCCGCATGGGCCGCACCGACGAGCTCGCGGCCGCGGTCGCGTTCCTCGCGTCCGAGCGGGCCAGCTATATTACCGGCGCCGTGCTGCAGGTGGACGGAGGCTTCACGCGGTCCATCTTCTGACGTTTCCCGTTTCCCGCTTCCCGTTTCCCGGTCTTCGATGCAAGCGATTGTCAAGGAGAAACGCGCCCCGGGGCTGAAAGTCGTGTCGGTGCCGAAGCCGACACCCGGCCCGGGCGAGGTGCTCATCGCGGTGCGGCACGCCGGGGTGTGCGGCACCGACGTGCACATCGCCGACTGGGACGCGTGGGCGGAGGGCCGCATCAAGCCG
>QHTS01000367.1 GCA_003220905.1 Gemmatimonadota bacterium
GTACGAGGCCGGCATCGCGTCGGCCCTGCAGCGCGGGAAGACGCTCCTCTTCGCGCACGGGTTCAACGTGCATTTCGGGGAAATCGTGCCCCCGGCCGCCGTGGATGTCGCGATGATCGCCCCGAAATCCCCGGGACACCTGGTGCGCGCCGAGTTCCAGGCGGGCCGGGGCGTGCCGGCGCTCGTCGCCGTGCACCAGGATGCGAGCGGCAACGCGTTGGCCGATGCGCTCGCGTATGCCGCGGGGATCGGCTGTACCCGCGCGGGCGTGTTCGAGACGACGTTCCGCGAGGAGACGGAGACGGATCTGTTCGGCGAGCAGACCGTCCTGTGCGGCGGCGTCACCGCGCTGATCCAAGCCGGGTTCGAGACCCTCACGGCGGCGGGGTACGCGCCGGAGATCGCCTATTTCGAGTGCATGCACGAGCTGAAGCTGATCGTGGACCTGATGTATCGCGGTGGCATGAAGTTCATGCGGTACTCGATCAGCGACACCGCGGAGTACGGCGATTACACCCGGGGCCCCAAGATCGTGACGCCGGAGGTGCGGGCCGCGATGGAGCGCATCCTGGCGGATATCCAGTCCGGTAGCTTCGCGCGGGAGTGGATCGCCGAGAGCCAGGGCGGCGGCCGCCGGTTCCAGGCGTTGCGGAGTGCCGGTGCCGAGCATCCGATCGAGCAGGTCGGCGCGAAGCTGCGCGCCATGATGCCGTGGACGGAGGAGGGGCGCTCGGGACTCGGGACTCGGGGTTCGGGGCCCGAAGTGCCTTCCCGACCCCCGAGCCCCGAACCCCGAGCCCCAACGGCCGAGCCCCTGAGAGCATGACGGCGCGGACGCTGTTCGAGAAGGTCTGGGTAGCGCACGTCGTCCATCAGTTCCCCGAGGGCCAGGCGCTCCTGTACGTGGACCTGCACCTGGTCCACGAGGTGACGTCGCCCCAGGCGTTCGAGGGGTTGCGGCAGGCGGGGCGCCGGGTGCGCCGGCCGGCGCTGACGGTGGCGACGGTGGACCACAACGTCCCTACGGGGGACCGCGCGGCGCCGATCGCCGATCCGATTGCCGCGCGGCAGCTCGAGGCGCTCGCGGTGAACGCGCGGGACTTCGGGCTGGAGCTGTTCGATCTCCGATCGCCGCAGCAGGGGATCGTGCATGTGATCGGCCCCGAGCTGGGCCTCACCCAGCCGGGCATGGTGATCGTGTGCGGCGACTCGCACACCGCCACCCACGGCGCCTTCGGGGCGCTCGCCCTGGGGATCGGCACCAGCGAGGTCGAGCACGTGCTCGCGACACAGTGCCTCGTGTGGTCGAAGCCCGGGACCATGGAGGCCCGCGTCACAGGCGGGCTTGCGCCTGGCGTCACTGCCAAAGACTTGATCCTCGCCCTGATCGGCCGGATCGGGACGGCCGGCGCCACCGGGCACGTCATCGAATACACGGGAGAAGCGATCCGCGCGCTCTCGATGGAGGAGCGGATGACGGTGTGCAACATGTCGATCGAGGCGGGCGCGCGGGCCGGCATGATCGCCCCGGACGAGAAGACAGTCGCGTATCTCAAGGGCCGGCCGCGGGCCCCGAGCGGCGCGGCGTGGGACCGCGCCGTCGAGCGGTGGCGGGAGCTGCGCACCGATCCCGGCGCGACGTACGACAAGCACGTCCAGCTGGATGCAGCGGAGGTAGCGCCCCAGGTGACCTGGGGAACGAGCCCCGGCATGGTCACTCCCGTGACCGGTTGCGTGCCGAGCCCCACCGACTTCACCACCGACGCCGAGCGCCGCGCCGTCACGCGCGCGCTCGAGTACATGGGGCTCGCCCCGGGCACGCCGCTCGAGGGGCTCCCGATCGACCGCGTGTTTCTCGGGTCTTGCACCAACGCCCGGATCGAGGACCTGCGCGCCGCGGCCCGCACCGTCCGGGGCCGGCACGTCGCGACGGGCGTCCGGGCGATGGTGGTCCCGGGATCGCAGCAGGTGAAGGCCCAAGCGGAGCGGGAGGGGCTGGACCGCGTGTTCACCGAGGCGGGGTTCGAGTGGCGCAACGCGGGATGCTCGATGTGCCTCGGGATGAATCCCGACGTGCTGCAGAGCGGGGAGCGCTGCGCCTCGACGTCGAACCGCAACTTCGAGGGGCGCCAGGGACGCGGCGGGCGCACCCACCTGATGAGCCCGCCCATGGCCGCGGCCGCCGCGGTGGCGGGCCGGATCGTGGACGTCCGGAGCTGGGGGAGGGAGCCCGCCGCCCGATGACGGAGCCCTTCGTGCGTCACACCGGTCGGCTGGCGGCCCTGCCGCGCGCCAACGTCGATACCGACCAGATCGTTCCGAAGCAATTCCTGAAGCGGGTGGAGCGCACGGGGTTCGGACCCGCCCTGTTCCACGACTGGCGCTTCCGGCCCGACGGCAGCCCGAATCCGGACTTCGAGCTCAACCAGCTGACCGCTCGAGGGGCCACTATCCTCCTCGTTGGGGAGAACTTCGGCTGCGGCTCGTCGCGCGAGCACGCGGTCTGGGCGCTCCGCGAGTACGGCTTCCGCGCGATCCTCGCGCCCTCGTTCGCGGACATCTTTTTCGCGAACTGCTGTCAGAACGGGCTCGTCCCCGTGCGCCTCTTGCCCCAGGAGATCGCCGAGCTGTTCCGCCGCCATCAGGCGGCGGGCGGCGAGTACCAGCTCACAGTTGACCTCGCGGAGCAGCGCGTGGACGACGGTCTCGGGTTCCGCACCACGTTTGCCATGGAGCCCTACCGCCGCGAGATGCTGCTCCACGGCCTAGACGAGATCGGGCGGACGTTGCGCGTCGAGGACCGGATCGGGGCGTACGAGAAAGGCCGGGAAGCGGGAAACCCTAAAGGACTCCCTGCCGGTCGCGGGAAAGGGGAAACGTGGTGAAGCCGTACTCCATTGCCGTGCTCCCAGGCGATGGGATCGGGCCGGAGGTGATCGCGGAAGCGGAGCGGGCGCTCGAGGCCGCCGGCGACCGCTTCGGTATCGAGTTCACGCTGCGGCGCTTTCCCGTCGGAGCGGCGGGGGTCGCGGCCGGGGGGGATCCGCTACCCGAAGTGACGCGCGAGGCGGTGACGCGGGCCGACGCCGTGCTGCTCGGTGCCGTAGGCGATCCCGCGCTCGACAAAGCGCCCCGGCACCTGAAACCGGAGACGGGCCTGCTGGCCCTGCGCGCGCTGTTGGGCGTGTTCGCCAACCTGCGTCCCGTCTCGGTCCATCCCGCGCTCGTCGGGCGGTCGCCCCTCAAGGCGGACCGGTTGCGCGGGGCGGACCTGCTCATCGTGCGGGAGCTGACGGGCGGATTGTATTACGGCGAGCCGCGTGGGCGGGCGGCGTCGCGTGCGGTGAACACGCTCGCCTATTCCGTCGTCGAGGTGGAGCGGGTGGCGCGGATCGCGTTCGCCGCGGCGCGTCGCCGGCGCCGCCACGTCACCTCCGTGGACAAGGCGAACGTGCTCGAGGTCTCGCAGCTGTGGCGTGACACCGTGACGGCCGTTGGGCGCGAGTACCCGGACGTCGCCCTCGACCATCTCTACGTCGACACCGCTGCCATGCGGCTCGTGGCCGAACCCGCCGCGTTCGACGTGATCCTCACCGAGAACATGTTCGGGGACATCCTGAGCGACGAGGCGGCGGTGCTCGCCGGCTCGCTCGGCCTCCTGCCCTCGGCCTCGCTCGGCTCAGGACCGGGTCTGTTCGAGCCGATCCACGGGTCGGCTCCGGACATCGCCGGCCGCGACGTGGCTAACCCCATCGGGGCCATCGCGACGGTGGCCATGCTGTTGCGTCACGGGCTTGGTCTGGCGGAGCCGGCCCACGCCGTGGAGCAGGCGATCTTCCTGGCCCTGGAGCAAGGCGCGCGGACGCGCGACATCGCAGAGGCGGGAGCGCCTGCGCTCGGAACCCGCGCGATGGGAGCGCGGATCGCCGGGCTCGTGTCCTCACCCCCTGTCCCCCTCTCCGTCCGGAGAGGGGGGACGTCATCCGTTCCCCCTCTCCCGAAGGGAGAGGGGGTCAGGGGGTGAGGTCCGTCACAGCCCCCACACTGGCACTCGACACCAGTTTCGCGTACTTCGCGAGCACTCCGGACGTGTAGCGGGGCGCAGGCGATTTCCACCGCGCTCGCCGCTTGGCCAGCTCGCCGTCGCTCACGTCGAGCTGGAGCACGCGCCGTTCCGCGTCGATCGTGATCGGGTCCCCGTCTTCGACGAGCGCGATGGTCCCGCCCACGGCTGCCTCGGGCGCGACGTGGCCCACCACCAAACCGTAGGTCCCGCCTGAGAAGCGCCCGTCCGTAATCAGGCCGACCGCATCACCCAGCCCGGCGCCGATGAGGGCGGAGGTGGGTGAGAGCATCTCCCGCATTCCCGGACCGCCTTTCGGCCCCTCATAGCGAATGACGAGCACATCGCCGCGCGTGACATGGCCGGCGAGGATGGCGTCGAGGCAGTCCTCCTCGCAGTCGAAGACCCGCGCCGGACCGGTCATCCGCGGCGTCTTCACGCCCGTGATCTTCGCCACGCCCCCTTCACTCGCGAGGTTGCCGCGCAGGATGGCGAGATGACCCTGTCGATAGAGCGGTCGGTCCCACGGGCGGATGACCTGTTGATCCTTTCGCGGCGCCTCCGGGACGTCTCGGAGCACATCGGCAATCGTCTGCCCGGTGATCGCCAGCGCATCCCCGTGCAGCGCCCCATGCGCGAGCAGGATTTTCATGACCTGGGGCACCCCACCCGCGCGGTGGAGATCCACCGTAACGAACTGTCCTGACGGCTTCAGGTCGCACAGCACCGGAGCCCGTGCGCGGATCGCCTCGAAGTCGTCCAACGTGAGCGGCACGCCCGCCGCGTGGGCGATGGCGAGGAGGTGAAGCACG
>QHTS01000370.1 GCA_003220905.1 Gemmatimonadota bacterium
GACCCGACTCCCGAACGGCGCGTGCAGCACCAGCTGCATCCCGCCCGCCTCGTCGAAAAAGCGCTCCAGCACGAGCGTCTCCTGCGTCGGGATGACCCCCAGGATCTTCTTCGCGGCGTCGAGATACTCGACCATTTGACGGGCCGCCGGCTCGGGGACGCCCGGGATCTCGCCCGCGAGCCAGGTAGTCGCCGCCCGGAGATCCCCCAGCCGACCGTCGACGTCCCGGCGCAGCCGCGACACCTCCTGCGACAGCTCCGGCGTACGACCCGGCGCCTCGCCCAGCCAGAACGGGATCGACGGGGGCTGGCCCTGAGCATCCACGACGCGCACCTGGCCCGACTCGATTCTCTGGATCAGATACGAGCGGTTGCCCAGCTGGAAGATGTCGCCCGGCATGCTCTCGATCGCGAAATCCTCGTTGAGCGTTCCGACGAAGGTCTCCGTCGGCTCGAGGATGACGCGGTAGTCGCCGATGTCCGGGATCGCCCCGCCCGACGTGAGCGCGGCGAGCCGGGCGCCGCGCCGCGCGCGCAGCCGGCGATTCACGCCATCGTAGTGGACATACGCGCCGCGCCGCCCCCGCCGCGTGGTGAATCCCTCGGCGAGCATCCGCACCACCGCATCGAAATCCTTGCGCGAGACGTCGCGGTACGGGTACGCCCCCCGCACCAGGTCGAACAGGGCGTCCTCCTCCCACTCCTCGCACGCCACCGCCGCCACGATCTGCTGCGCCAGAATGTCGAGGGGGTGCTCCGGGATGACCAACCGGTCGAGCGTGCGTTCCCGGGCGGCCCGCACCAGCGCCGCGCACTCGATCAGCTCGTCGCGCGAGAGCGGGAACAGGCGGCCCTTGGGCACGGCGGCGAGGTGGTGCCCCGATCTCCCCACGCGCTGCAGCAGCGTCGCGATCGAGCGGGTCGAGCCGATCTGGCACACCAGGTCCACGGCGCCGATGTCGATCCCGAGCTCGAGCGACGCGGTCGCGACCAGCGCCTTGAGCTTCCCCTCCTTGAGCCGGGTCTCCGCGTCGAGGCGCTTTTCCTTGGACAGGCTGCCGTGGTGCGACGTCACCTGGTCCGCGCCCAGCCGCTCGGAGAGATGCAGCGTCAGCCGCTCCGCCAACCGGCGCGTGTTCACGAACACCAGCGTGGTGCGATGCTCGAGGATCAGCTGCACCAGACGCTCGTAGATCTCTTCCCACACCTCGGCCGCCATGACCGCCTCGAGCGGCGAGGAGGGAATCTCGATCGCGAGGTCGAGCGTGCGCGCGTGCCCTGAATCGATGATGCAGGTGCTAGGTGTTGGGTGTGGGGTGCCGGAAAGAAAGGCGGCGATGTCCTCGATCGGCTTCTGCGTGGCCGAGAGCCCGATGCGCTGGAGACGCCGGCCGGCGAGGTGCTCCAGCCGCTCGAGCGAGAGCGCCAGGTGGCTCCCCCGCTTGTCGCGCGCCACGGCGTGGATCTCGTCCACGATCACGGTGCGCACGCCGCGCAGCATCTCGCGGGCGCGCTCGGACGTGAGAATGAGATAGAGCGACTCCGGGGTGGTGACGAGGATGTGCGGGGGCCGCCGCACCATCTCCTGGCGCTCCGCGCCCGGTGTGTCGCCGGTCCGCACCAGCGTGCGGATCTCCACATCCGGCAGGCACAAAGCTCCGAGCGTGCGGCGGATCTCGGCGAGCGGCTCCGCCAGGTTCTTCTGGACGTCGTTGGAAAGCGCCTTGAGCGGCGAGACGTACACCACCTGTGTGCCGTCGCCGAGCGTCCCGTCGAGCCCCTGGCGCAAGAGCGAGTCGATGGCGGCGAGGAAGGCCGCGAACGTCTTGCCCGACCCCGTTGGGGCCGCGATCAGGGCGTTCCGGCCAGCCTGGATGAGCGGCCACGCGCTCCGCTGCGGTTCGGTCGGCTCGCGGAAGCGGGACCCGAACCAGCGCTCAATGGCGGGATGAAAGCCCGACAACGACATGCTGAAATATGGCGAAGATTTACCGAAGCAGCGACAGCCCCCGCGCCGCGGCGATCCGCTCCACGGTCTCCCCGATCTTGTTGTTGGGCGTCGAGGCGCCCGCCGTGACGCCGACCGTCAGGGGCCCGCTGGGCAGCCATCCCGTCACCCGCCGCTCCTCTCTGGCACCCACGGGGCGGAAGCGGATCGCGCCCGTCTCCGGGTCGATGCAGCTCGCATCCTCGATATGGTAGGTCGGTGCCTTCTCGTGGCAAATCGCGGCGAGGTGCGTCGTGTTGCTCGAGTTGTATCCCCCGATCACGACCATGAGGTCGAGCGGCTCGGCGATTAGCTTCAGGACCGCATCCTGACGGTCCTGGGTGGCCGAGCAGATCGTGTCGAACGTACGGAAGTGCTCGGCCAGCGCGGCCTCACCGTACCGCTTCGCCATACTCCGCCGGATCTCGGCCGCGATGGCGAGCGACTCGCCAGACAGCATCGTGGTCTGATTCGCCACGCCGACGCGTGCCAGGTCGCGATCGGGATCGAAGCCGGGCGACATCTTCCCCGCCAACAGCTGAACGAACTGCTCCCTGCTCCCCGCTCCCTCTATGTACGCACACACCTGCCGCGCTTCAGCCATATCGCGCACCACGAGGTACTTCCCGCTCGGGTACTTGGTGACTTGGCTCGAGGTGGCCTTCGTCTCCTCGTGGTAGTATTTGCCGTGGATCACGGCGGTGAAGCCGTCCTTGGCGTAGGAGTCCACTCGCTTCCACACATTGAGCACCGATCCGCACGTCGTGTCCACGAGCACGCACCCGACCGCGCGCAGCCGCTCGAAATCCTTCACGGTGACCCCGAAGGCCGGAAGGATGACGACGTCCGCCGGGGTGATCCCGCCGAAGTCGAACTCACCGTCGTCGGGCCGGTGGAGGAACTCGACGCCCATGGCCTGCAGCTTCTTGTTGACGTGCGGATTGTGGATGATTTCGCCGACCAGGAACACACGCCGCTCGGGAAACTTGGTGCGGGTTTCGTACGCGTACTCGACGGCGCGGTCCACTCCGTAGCAGAACCCGAACTCGCGCGCCAGCTTGAACGTCAAGTCGCCGACCGCGAGGACGTAGCCGTGGGCGCGGATGCGATCCACCAGGCGGCTGTGATAGTCCGCCGCGAGCGCTCCCTCGATGTCGCCCTTGAGACCGAAGCCGCGTCGGAAATAGGTCTGTTCCACGGAGGTCAATCTAACCGCGCGCCCCGCCCGTCGCGCACGGCGTCCATGACACGCTGCACGGCGAGGCCGTCGTAGAACGTGGCGGGCTCTCCTGCGGCAGGCCGGCCGTCGAGCACGGCGACCACATCCCGCATCAACCGCACGAACGAGCGGGCCCACATGTTGTTGGGAGCCGTCTGCTCCCACAGATCGTCGGGGACGCTTGTATCTTCGAGCGGCCCCCCGAGATGGCCGACTTCGAGCGTCGTCTCGCCCGTCAACAGGAGGGTGCCGTCGCGTCCCGTGATCTGAGCGAAGTGCCCGGGCCCGTACGCTGCCACCGTGGTCAGCGTGATGGTGGCGACCGCGCCGCTCGCAAGCCGCATCACGAAGCTCGCGTATTCGTCGGCGGTCACGGCGTGCCGCACGCGCTGCTCGTCGTAGCGCTCGGGAACGAACGTGGCGACCCGGCCGCTGACCTCGACGACCTCACTCCCGGTCCAGAAGCGGCACAGGTCGATGAGGTGCGACCCGACCGCGCCCAAGATGCCGCCGCCTCTCGCGGCATCGTACCACCAGCTCCACGGCGCGTCGAACGCCTGCGGCCGCCCGTCGCCGCGCACGTATGGCCTGAGCACGAGCTCGAGATGGAGGATCGGGCCGATCGTGCCGACCTGGATCAGCTGCCGCACCTTGCGCCGATTCGGCTCGTAGCGCAGCTCGTGGTCGATGCGGGCCAGCCCGCGGCTCCGCTCCGCGACCTCGAGCATCTGCTCCGCCTCCCGGACCGTGAGCGCCATCGGCTTCTCACACAACACGTGCTTCCCCGCCTCCAGCGCCGCGATCGTGTGACGCGCGTGGGCGTCAGGCGTCGAGGATACGATGACGAAGTCGACCTCGGGAGCGCGGGCGAGCGCCTCACCGCTGCCGAAGGCGCTGGGAATACCGAATTCCGCGGCGACCGCCCGGGCACGCTCCAGGCTGCCGCTCGCGATCGCGGTCACCGCTACGCCCGGCACGAGACGCAGCGCCGGGACTTGCACCCGGCGCGCGAACCCCGTGCCGATCAGCCCGACCCGGAGCGTCACGGTCCCGGCCGGCAGGAAACGGTGACCGTCTCGAGCGCCACCGCGTCGAACGAGGCCTCGAGCGCGACGCGCCCCGCGGCCATGGTCTCGAGCCCGGTGCCGCGCGCCACGACCGTGACGACACCACCGGTCTGCCGCACCTCGACCGCGCCGCTGTCGAGCGGAAGGCCGTGCGCCACTTCGTTCAGCATGTACCGCACGGCGACCGTCGCGCCGCGCGGCGACACGGTATCACCCCTCTGCAGGAGCGGCCACGGGCCCGCCGCCAGCGAGTCTCCCCCCCCCCGGCCGGCGCGGAGCCACAGGATTACACCGTTCCCGCCGGTCGACCCTTGGAGCAGCATCCCCACGCTCCCGGGACCAGCGCTGCAGCGCCTCGCACCCGCCGGGGCTTCGAATCGGATGGTGTCCTTGGGCGGGCGGATCACGCGCGCGTGTACGCGACCTGCCTGCTCGGGCGCGCTGCCGCAGGCCGCGCCCGGCAGAGCGAGCGCGAGGACGACGAACCGAGGCAGTCTCAGGGGAACGCCCGCGCGCCCGCCGGAGTGGTGATCCCGAGGATCGCGCGCGCGGCAGCGGTCGTCAGCCTGTGCGGAGCGAGCGCCTCGACCAGCCCCGGAGGCAGAGGCTGCGGCTTCAGCCCCTTACGGTCCACGCACACCAGCACCATCCACCCCGCGGCACCGAGCCTCGGCGGGTCGTCGTGCAACACGTCGAAGTTGAGGGTCATCGACGTGGTGCCGACGCGGCCGACGTACGTCGCCACGCGCAGCCGGTCGTCCAGCCGCGCGGGGAAGTAGAACTCGCTATGAACGGCCTTGCGCGGCAGAAAGATGTCGTAGCGGTCGAACACCCGGGCGTAGGCGAGGCCGCAGGCACGGAACAGCTCCGTCTCGGCGATCTCGAAGAAGCGCACGTAGGACCCGTAGAAAATGATGCCGGCGAAGTCCACGTCGGACCACCGGACATACTCTTCGATGATGTACGGCTTGGCGGGCATCGCGTCCCGAACGGTGGAGCCCGAGCGGGAAGCTAGGGGGCGTGAAACCGCCACGCCAGGATAGCCGAGCGGCTTTAGACCCGCGTCGCGGGCCCGGAGGCTCCGTGGTTGTTGGGCCGGAGCCCATAGGCTCGCAACCGGCGCCACAGCGTGGTACGGCTGATACCGAGCCGTCGCGCCGTCTCGGCCAGCTTGCCGTGCGTCACCTCGAGCGTGTCGAGGATGGCCTGGCGTTCGCGCTCGGCCAGGGTCGGGCTCTCTCCGCCGTCCGACAGAAACACCACTTCACCGAGCTCAAGGGAGCCCTGCTTCAGGGTGCGGGCTCGGCCGCCGAACGCAACGAGCCGCTCGCGCAGGTTCTCGCCCCGCAACGGCGCGCCGCCCCCGAGGGCGTCGAGGGTGCGCCGCGCCCGCTGGTTCGCGTACAGCATCCGGCCGTAGGGGTCGAAGACGACCACACCCTCGCTGAATGTTTCCATCACGGCCTGCCCGAGGGGGGCGAAGCTCAGCGGGGGGGGGAGACTGGGGTTCTTCTCTCTCGCAGCCATACGTCCTTGCATAGCGGAGTTTGCGGATCAAGGTTCCAGAGAGCACCACCATACACAAGACCCGCGCAGTGTCCGGAGGTCACCGCGCGCGGGCGCGGATTCTAGCGACGGCGGCCCCGCCTACCGCCTCGTGCCAGGCGCTGCCGTTCCCCCCGCGATAGACCGCTCAGCTGGCGGCGCAAATCCTCCAGCGAGTCCGACCGCGCCGCCTCCCGCTTGCCCCGGAGGACCGTGAAGCGGACCGGCCGGTCGAAGGGGGGCAGATCCCGGGGTTGCAGGCGCCGTGCCTGGCCCTCCTTGAGGCGCAACCGCACCACGCCGATCCCCTGCTCCACCTCGTAATCTACCGGCACGCGGTCCCCGTAGAGGTGAACGGATGCCGGGAGCGCTTCCAGGGCGCGACGCTCTGCTTCT
>QHTS01000368.1 GCA_003220905.1 Gemmatimonadota bacterium
CATAGCGGGAGTACTTGTGCGAGGGCAACGGAAAGTCGCGAAACCGCCACCGCAGCTTCCCGGTGGCGATCAGCTGCTCGCGGATGACGGGCATCTGCACCGTCGCAAACGACGCGCAGAACGGACACTCGAAGTCCGAATACTCCGTGACCTCGATCGGCGCGGAGTCCGAGCCCAGCGTGTAGCCGTGGAACGCCTCCGCCGCCGCGACCGGGAGCGGCGCACTCGGCGCGGGCGGCGCGGCCGGGCGTTGCGACCCGTACCACAGCGCCCCCCCGCCGATCACGGCCACCGCCACGAGCAACATGTAGAACCGTTTCATTCGTCCCGAGCCCTCCGCCACGGTTCGTCGTCCTCGTCGTCGTCGAGTCCGGCGGCGGCGTCGCGCGCCCGCCGCTCCGCTTCGTCCACGATGCGCCGACCCTCCGCGATCTCCGGCGTATCGTACGTCACGCGCACCTCATAGTGAAACAGCTCGCTCCGCGCGTTCCCCAAGAGCTTTTGCAGCTCCGGAGCCCGCTCGAGCAGCCGGCCCGTCCGGTCCAGCGCCTGAATGCGCTCGGCCAGCGCGCGCAGCATGGCGAGCAGGCGCTCGGCGCGGTCTGGTCCGTACACTTCTTCCGAGTGGTCGCTCATGTGCCCGCCTTCCCTGATGTGTCCACCGCCCCGCCCACCGCCCCGTCCATCATAATACCACCCCGGCGGCCGTGGTCGGCCTTTGCGTGGCGCAAAGCGCCCTATTACATTGCGGCGCCGATTGATCGGCGGCTTCGAGCGACCCGAGCCGTCTCCCTATCCCCGCGTTCCCGGTCCAAAGAGCTGAGAGGAGCACGCCACGCATGACCAAGAAGCGTTCGGAACCCCGCAAAATGTCCACCCCCTCCCCCTTCGAACAGGCCCGCGACGAGCTGTTCTCGCACATCCTGCGCTGCGGCGTGCTGGAAGCCACCCCCGAGCACCAGAAGGAATGGTTCGACGACACGATGCTGTACCTCGCCGAGCGCTACGATGCGTTGGACGAGCAGCGGCTGGCGGAGTTGCGCGTGCTGGGCGAGCGCTACTGCCGACCGGTGGTGGCGCGGAGCGCCCCCGTGGGCGCGAGCGCCTGAGCGTCGCCGACTGGAACGCATCTCCGGGCGTCCCCTCTCGCGGGCGCCCTTCTTTTTAGTGCGGCCACCAGGAGGGGAAGCGCCGGAAGCGACGCCCCATGGCGAGCCGCACCCCGCCGCCCAGTCCGAGCTCCGCGTACCACCCCCCCCGGGCGCCCGGCCCCTGGTCGACGCCGAGCAGCGCCGTCAGATAGCTCGCGCCCCGCGCCCCTCCCGAGCCGACGAACGCCAACCCCAGCCCCCCGTACGGCCCGACGCCGCTGCGCTCGCCCGGGCGGAGCAGGAACTGCGCGGTCGCCGCCAGGCGGATGCCCAGCGCCCGCCCGTAGTCGCCGCACGCGGCCGCGAAGGCGAAACGTCCCGAGCCGCCGGAGCGCCGCGCCACTCCCAACTCCGGACCCCAGAAGCCGCGGTGCGCCAGGACCACGGTGGCTCCGGCGCCGATCTCCGTGGCGCTTACGGCCTGCGCGCGCACCGGCACCGCCACGCCCACGGCGAGCCCGGTCGCGGCGACCACGGTCCTAGCGAAGCGCGACGTCGTAGGTGACGTGGATGTCGGGGGCGAGGGACGCGACGACGGAGCAATACTTCTCGAGCGAGAGGTCGATCGCGCGGCGGGCCTTGGTCTCGTCCACCCCGACGCCCGAGATCGTGAACCCGAAGTGGAGCGCGGTGTAGCGCCGCGGCCGCTCCTCGCGACGCGTCCCCCGCAGGGCCACCTCGAGGCGCCGCAGCGCGACGCGCTGCTTCTCGAGGATCAGCACGACGTCCGACGCGGAGCACGTGGCCGCGGCGACCAGCAACATCTCGACCGGCGACGTGGCGACCGCGCCGTCGCCATCCACCAGGACGGCCGGCCGACCGGACGCGCCGGCCTCGAACAGCAGCCGCTCGCGCCATCGCATGGTGATCTCGCGACTGTCGCCCGCCACCTCAATTCCCTCGCCGCGTTGTCAGCCCCACGTATAATCGGTTGTGACGGAAGCCACTCATGCCGTGGTACTCGAGCAGCCAGTTGAACGTGGACCGGTAGTGGCGCTCGAAGCCGACCACCAGGTTGACCCACACGTCGGGACAATCGGGGTCGGCCCCGCAGGACTCGTGTCCCACCAAGCTGAATCCCGCACCCGCGTACGGCGTCGCCACTTGCTCGTCCCCGGTGAAGCGATACAGCCCCTCGAGACTGCCGACGTAGCTGTTGCGCCCATTGAAGAAGCCGATCTCGCCGGAGGGACGGATCCGGAGGCGGTGGGAGACCAGATTCCCGGCGTCGAGCGTGACGCCGAACACCATCTGCGTGCTGCCGGCCAGGTCGATGCCGCCGCGCACGCCGAACCCGAACAGCCCGAGGTGGGTGCCGCGACCCCCCGACGATCGTACCTGGGGCGGATGGAACTCCTGGGCGGCGAGCCCCGTGAGTACGCCCGCCGCGAGCAACGGGGCCAGCCACACCGGCCGCATCAGGTCCCCTTCCCCCGCGTCAGTGTTGCGCGCGCCCGGGCGGCCGCCCGGCCGTAGTCCCAGATGGCGTACAGCCCTACCGCCGCAGTCGCCCAGGCGAGCGGCCGCACCAGCGGGGAGCGGGCGATGAACGCCACCAACGTGAGCAGCTGCAGCACGGTGACCGCCTTCCCGCCGGCGCGGGCCGGCAGCGCGGTCGGCCGCCGCCACAACCACGCTCCCACGTACCCCAGCGCCGCCACGATGTCCCGGGCCACCACGCCGACGATCTCCAGAGGATGCAGCAGTCCGGTCCGAGCGACGGTGAGGAACGCCGCTGCCATGAAGACCTTGTCGGCGGTCGGGTCGAGGACGGCGCCGGCGCGCGACTCGCCGAACCGGCGCGCCAGCATGCCGTCGAAGAAGTCCGACGCGGCGGCCGCGCCGACGAGCGCGAGCTGCCACGCCGGCTGGTGCACGAACGGAAACGCGGCGGCCAGAGGAAGACGAAGCGCCGTCAGGAGATCCGCCCGTGTCACCCACGGTTTCACTTGCCCCTCCCTCCCGTGCGTCATACCTTCGTCCGCGTGAACCTCAATCTGCTGAAGCAGGCGGCGATCTTCCAAGACCTCGACGACGGCGAGCTGGCCCGCATGTCCGAGGTCTGCCGGGAGCAGAAGTTCGCCGTCGGCCAGCAGGTCTTCAAGGAAGGGGAGCCGGGCAACCGGCTCTTCATTATTTCTGAGGGCGAGGTGCGCATCTCCCGCACCATCCCCGGGTCCGGGGAGGAAGCCCTGGCCGTCCTCAAGCCGGGCGCCTGCTTCGGCGAGATGGCGATCTTCGACCGCTCCGAGCGCTCCACCGACGCGATCGCCAACACCTCGTGTACGCTGATCACCATCGCCCGCTCCGACTTCGAGCTGCTGCTCGATTTCAACCGCGACATCGCCTACAAGGTGCTGTGGTCGGTGGTGCGGCTGTTGTCGGCCCGGCTGCGCGTGACCAACGACAACCTCCGGTCGTTCCTCGCGATGTCGATGTTCTAGGGATCCCGGAGCAATCCCGGGCCGTCGGTGTTCCATAAGTGTCCCGACGGCTCTGGTCCCCTGCGACCGCGTCCCCTTACACTTAGGCCCTATGAAACGATACGTGTTCGCACTGCCCCTCGCCGCCGCGACGGCGCTCGGGTGCATCAACGTCTCGGACACCAACCAATCGTTGTTCCTCGTCGTGGCGCCGGTCCTGGACTCCGTCTTTGTAGGAGACACGCTGCTCCCGAGGGACGTCTACCTGCGGGACGAGACCGGCGTCCATCACGACCCCGGAGCCTTCAAGTGGAACATCGTCCCCGACTCGGTGGCGACGATCGACTCGGTCACCGGCAAGATCGTGGGAGTGTCCAAGGGAACCGCGCTCGTACTCGCGACTGTCTCGGGCGCCACCAGTGCCGCGCTGGTGATCGTCTCCCGGCCGCTCGAGCTGACCCTGCTCCTGGACACGATCTACGTGATGCCGGGCGACACGATCACCGTGCCGCTCGTGACAAGGCGGAAGACCCCGGCACCGACCACGATGCGATTCGACTCCTCGGCCGCGTCGAGCGTCTACACCATCGACACCGTGAGCGGCCTCGTGACCGCGCACGGCGACGGCGTCGTCCCCTACGTCGCCCGCCTGACCGATGGGACGAGCAGCGTGAGCGACACGGGGGCCGTGGTGGTCATGAGCCTCACGGATACGACCGGGAGCGGTCGCTATTTCATGACCGCGTTCGGCACGGCGATCCGCCACCAGAGCGGTGGGGCGCTGGCGTTGAATTACGCGAGGTTGAACGACAAGCTCGCGTTCCAGCTGATCGACACGCTTACGACCAGCGCCGTGGCCGAACGCGTCCTCATCACGGTGCCAGACTCATTGCAGGGCCCTCGACTCGTCGAGATCGACTCCCTCGGTCGAGAGGAGGCGGCCTCCCCGATCCCCACGCTCAGCCCCATCTGTAATCCGCAGCGGCCGTGGGCGCTCTGGTCCAGCATCCCGGTCGATCCCAACAATCTCCGGATCTTCGCCTACTCGCACGGGAGGACGTCGATCGACTCCGTGGCGGGGAGTCTGAGCATCACCCAGTATGCGGCGGCGGTGGGGGGTGGAGCGATCATCAGCGGCCGTTACCTCTTCCGGGCGCAGCGCGCCGACCTGTACACC
>QHTS01000369.1 GCA_003220905.1 Gemmatimonadota bacterium
GAAGCCGCTCGCCACGTCGCGGCGCCGCTGCAACCGCATCACGCTGATGAGACCCGATCCGAGACCGATCGTGACGGAGGGCCAGAACCAGCCCCACAGCCCCGCTGGGTATGGCCATGGAACGCTCAGCCATAGCGTCACGCCGGTCGCGATCGCGACGACGAGGCCGCTGAGCCCGAGAATCCTCATCAGCCGCTCAAACACCGTCGGGTCGCGGCCGTGCTCGAACGCGCGTGCATCCCGCCCTTCCTCGAGATGCACCCGGAAGGCCTGCGCCAGGTCCTGCGGGCTGTATCCCGCCCCGGCGAGCCGGCGGACCTGGCGCGCGATGAGCGCGGCCGGTGCGACCACCGCACCCCCGACCAGCGTAGCCACAAACAGCCAGATCGACGGTCTCGACTGGATGCGGGCGGCGTCGACCACCGCCATGACCAGCCCGGCGATGATCAGGAGCAGGAATGCCGCCGCTACGACGGGGCCTTCAGAGACCTGCGTTTGGTTCGCCACAAACACGCGCAGCGCTACGGGGAGCTCCTTGCGCTGCTCGAGCGCGATCCCCAGGTGGGCGGCGAGCTGCTCGGCGGTGTCGGGACGATCACCCGGGTCCTTTTCAAGACAGCGATCGATCACGTGCGCGAGGCGCCGCGGCACCCCGGCGGCGACGCGCGCGAGCGGAGGGGCAGGCTCGGTGATCTGTTTCGCCAGCACTTCCGTCGCCTTCCCCGCCTCGAACGGCAGCTTCCCCGAGAGGGCGAAGTATCCGACCACGCCGAGCGCGTAGAGGTCGCTGCGCGCGTCCACCCGCTCGCCCAGGGCCTGCTCGGGGCTCATGAACTCCGGCGTGCCGATCACCTCGCCCCCGTCGAGCCCCGCGGCGCCGCGCACCAGCCCCGCGATCCCGAAGTCCGCGACCAGCGCCCGCCCGCTCGCCTCCTCCAGCATGATGTTGTCCGGCTTCACGTCGCGATGCACCAGCCCCTGCGAGTGCGCGTAGGCCAGGGCCCACGCGACCTCCCGCAGCACCCGCCCGGCTTCGGAGGGGGCGAGCGGCCCCCGTCGGCGGACCCGCTCGGTGAGCGTCTCGCCGGCGACGTACGCCATGGCGAAGAACACGAACTCGTTGACTTCGTCCACCGCGAAAATCGGGATGATGTGAGGATGGCTGAGCTTCGCGGCGGTGCGCGCCTCCCGCAGGAATCGGTCCCGCAAGCGCTCGTCGCCCGCGTGGTGGGGCGGCAGCAGCTTGATCGCCACCGGCCGATCGAGCCGCACTTCGCGGGCGAGATACACGACTCCCATGCCGCCGCGCCCCAGCTCGAGCTCCAGCGAATAGCGCCCGGCGAGCGCGGCTTGGAAGTCGAGGAAGAGGCGGTCGGGCTGGGCGGGCATGAGGCAATGCTACCCTATTGCCGCCTCTACCGCCCCTTGCCGCCCGCCTTCAGATTCCCCCCCCTATGCCGGACCACCAACCCTACGTCCCTGCATCCCAGTCGCCCCCCGAGCTCACGCCGCGCGCGCTGATTCTGGGCGTGCTGCTCGGGCTGATCTTCAGCGCGTCGAGCGTCTACTTGGCGCTCAAGATCGGGCTCACGGTCAGCTCCTCCATCCCGATCGCCGTGCTCTCGATCACGATCTTCCGCGCCCTCGGCCGCACCTCGATCCTCGAGAACAACATCGTGCAGACGACCGGATCGGCCAGCGACTCCGTTGCGGCCGGCGTCGTCTTCACGATCCCGGCCATCCTCCTGATGGGATACGACCTGGAAATCGGTCGGGTGGCGATTCTGGCGACGGTCGGCGGGCTGATGGGGGTGCTGATGATGATCCCCCTGCGCCGCGCGTTGATCGTGAAGGAGCACGACACCCTGATTTACCCGGAGGGCACGGCCTGCGCGGAAGTGCTGATCGCCGGCGAAGAGCGTGGCCTCCAGGCCAAGCGCGTCTTCCAGGCGTTCGGCGTGGGCTTCGTCTACAAGTTTCTCCAGGCGGGGCTCAAGGTCTGGCCGGACGTTCCGGGCAAGGCGCTCGGCTTCTACCCCGGCGCCGCGGTTTTCACGGAGACGTCCCCCGAGCTCCTGGGCGTGGGGTACATCATCGGCCCGCGCATCGCCGGCTACTTGTTCGCCGGCGGCTGCTTCGCCTACCTGGTGCTCGCCCCCGCGATCAAGCTCGTGGGATCGGGCCTCACCGAGCCGTTCGGGTTCCCGGCGGTGAAGCTGATCCGCGACATGAGCCCCGGGGAGCTCCGGGCCAGCTTCGTGTTTTACATCGGGGCGGGTGCCGTGGCCTCGGCCGGCATCATCGCGCTGGCCCGCTCGCTGCCGACGATCATGAGCTCCTTCGCCTCGAGCCTCAAAGACCTGCGCGACTCGAGGCTGGGCCAGGCGGTGACCCGGCTGCGGACCGAGGACGATCTTCCCATTTCCCTCACCGTCGGCGGCTCCGTCGCGCTCGCCATCGTGCTCGCCCTGCTGCCGCAGGTGGGGGTCAACCTGCTCGGCGCAGTCCTGATCGTGATCTTCGGCTTCTTCTTCGCCACCGTCTCCTCCCGCATCTGCGGGCAGATCGGCTCGTCGGCGAACCCCATTTCCGGCATGACGATCGCCGCGCTCCTCGGAACGTGTCTGATCTTTGTCGCCATCGGCTGGACCGGCGTGGACCACCGGGTTCAAGCGATCTCGATCGCCGCGGTGGTCGCCGTGGCCACGGCGAACGCCGGCAACACGTCCCAGGACCTGAAGACCGGTTTCCTCGTCGGCGCCACGCCGCGTCGCCAGCAGATCGCCATCCTGGTGGGCGCGCTCGGCTCGGCGCTCGTGGTCGGCTGGACCCTCACACTGCTCAACCGCGCCTACACCTACCCGATCCCCGAGACCCACGCTGCCTTCAGTGCCCAGGCCCTGGCGCCGGCGGCGGGCGGGCGAGCGCCGGTCGAGATCCTGCCGGAGACCGTGTCGGGCTTCCGGATCGCCGGCAGCGACTCGGTGGACCGCGCGAGTTACCAGGTCGTTCGCGTCTACGTCGTTACCGAGGGCGTTGCTGCCGGCAAGTACCTCATGGATCCGACGACTCACGAGCTGCGC
>QHTS01000084.1 GCA_003220905.1 Gemmatimonadota bacterium
GCCTTCGCGGCGGCGACGGCGCGCGCCACCTGCTCGGGGGTCGCCGTGGCGAACCGCCCGAGCATCAGGCTCGTGTCGATCGGCGAGGCGTCGACGATCGGGGGGCCGCCCGATGGCACCGCGTCTCGCCCGATGTACAGCGGGTAGTCCTTGCCGAGCTGCGCCCGGACGCGCGCCAGCGCCTCGTCGAACTGGCGGTGGAACAGCTCCCAGTCGACGTTGGCCGACGTGTAGGTGACTTTAGACGGCTGGGGTGCGGTGGCTGTCATGGACGTTCCTCACCGTCTGTTCCATCGCGGCCGTGAACCGCTCTACCAGCTCGTCGATCTCGCGCTCCGTGATGATGAAAGGCGGCGCGATCATCACGAGGTCGCCGTTGCTCCCGTCCGCGTGGCCCACATTGGGCCAAACGACGAGCCCCTCGCCTTGCGCCGCTTCGGTGAACGCTTCCGCAAACTTCGCCGCCCGCGGGAGCGGCGCGCGCGTCAGCTTGTCTTCCACGAATTCGACGCCGGCGAGGAGCCCGCGCCCGCGCACGTCGCCCACATATGGCAGACGCCCGAGCGGTGCGAGCCGCCGCTGGAGCTCCTTCCCCATCTCGGCGCAGCGCTCGACGAGCCGGTGCGCCTTCAAGTAGCGGACGGCCGCGAGCCCCGCGGCGCACGCCACCGGATGGTGCGAGTATGTTTGCGCGTGCATGAAGCTCCCGGAGCCGTTCGCGATCGCGTCGACGATCCGCTCCGGCGCCGCGACGGCGGACAGCGCCACATACCCGCCGGAGATCCCCTTCCCCATCACCAGGATGTCCGGGACCGCCCCGTACTGTTCCATGGCCCACCACGTGCCCGTGCGGCCGGCGCCGACGAGGATCTCGTCCGCCACGAACAGCACCTGGTGGCGATCGCAGATCTCGCGAATCCGCGTGAAGTAGTCCGGCCGCGGCGTGGACGCTCCCGTCGACGAGCCGCCCACCGGCTCCGCGATGAACGCCGCCACGTGCTCCGCGCCGACTCGTGCGAGCGCATCCTCGAGGACGTCGCCCGTGCAGATCGGGCAGCCGGCGTCGAGACCCCGGCACGGACAGCGGTAGGGATACGGCGCCGGAATCCGATGGACGTCCACCAGCCACTCACGGTAGAAGGCCCGGTAGTGCTCCCGCGCCGATGCCGAGAGGGCGAGCAGCGTGTTGCCGTGATAGGCGGGGGCGAGCGCGATGATCGTGTGCTTCCGGGGGAGCCCGCGCTCCACCCAGTACTGCCGCGCGAGCTTCAGCGCCGCTTCCACGGCTTCGGACCCGGAAGAGAGGAAGTACAACTTGTCGAGGTCGCCGGGGAGCGTGCTCGCGAGCTCCGCCGCCAGCGCCTCGATCGGCTCGTGCGTGAAGGCCGTCCCCGAGAGATAGCCGAACTGCCGCGCCTGTTGCGCCAGCGCCTCAGCGATCGCGGGGTTCGAATGCCCCAGGTTCGCGACGAACGCGCCGCCCACGGCATCCAGGTACCGCTTGCCGCGCTCGTCTACGAGCCAGCAGCCTTCGCCGCGCACGACGCGGGGGTATTCGTGCCCGAGCTTGCGGTAGAACACGTGGCTGTCGGGATACCTGTCTGCCGCCACCGCTCCCCCAGTGCTCGTGAATCAGCCGAAAGCTACGCCGCGGGGTCCGAGTCGGCGAGCACACGCCGTCGGACTCGGTAGGGGCGCAGCATGCTGCGCCCCTACACCTCGATGCCTGCGCCCCTCCATCTCGCAACCGTGTTGATACCGCCGTACCTTTGTCGACCTACGTCACCAGTGGGGCGCCCGTATGCCAAGGCTGTCGTGTCTGGTTCTCACCGCTGCCCTCCTCGTCCCGTGCCCAGCGCTCGCCCAGTCCGACGTCGTCACGCCGAGCGACAACCTCGTGACCGACGGGCTCCCGCCGGTGCCCGCGCCGATCGCCGCGGCAGCGCGTCCCTACAGCGAGTTCCGCGCAGCCGGGTTCTGGGACTGGCATCCGACGCGACGCGAGATGATCATCGGGACGCGGTTCGGCGACGCGCCCCAGCTGCACCGCGTGCGCTCACCCGGCGGCGACCGCGCGCAGCTCACGTTCTTCCCCGACCCGGTGTCCGGCGCGTCGTATCAGCCCACCGACGGCCGCTACATCGTGTTCACCAAAGACGTCGGAGGCGCCGAGTTCTTCCAGAAGTATCGCTACGACGTCGCGACCGGAGAAATCACCCTGCTTACCGACGGAAAGTCCCGCAACGTGGGGGGCGCGTGGTCGCACAAGGGCGACCGCTACGCCTACATGTCCACGCGTCGCAACGGGCGGGACTTGGACCTGTGGGTGGTGGACCCGAGCGCCCCTCCCACTGATCGGATGGTGCTCCAGCTCCAGGGCGGCGGG
>QHTS01000371.1 GCA_003220905.1 Gemmatimonadota bacterium
GGGCTGACACGCCGCTACGGCACTAGGCTTCCGCGCCTGGGCCGCGGCGCAGCACCCGCACCGTCCCGACGCGGCGTCCCTCCACCTCGACGATCTCGAACACGGCGCCTTTCACCGCCACCTGATCTCCGGGCCTCGGGAGGCGGCCGATTGCACCGAACAGGAACCCTCCGATGGTCGTGTAATCCTGCTCGCCGAGCTCGAGTCCAAACGCGCTGTTGACCTCGCGGATCGGGACCGAGCCGGCGATGATGGGCGCCACGCCGGCGGGGGCGGCGCGCAGCTCGCCCGAGGGCCGATCGTATTCGTCGTAGATCTGGCCGACGATCTCCTCCAGCAAGTCTTCCATGGTGACGAGACCCGCCGTGCCGCCGAACTCGTCGAGCACGATCGCGAGGTGGATCTTCTGCCGCTTCATGTCGGCGAGCACGTCCTCGACTTCGCGCGTCCCCGGCACGAACACGGCCGGGCGGAGCACCGCGCGGAGGCTGCCGCCCTTGGCCGAGCGGAGGCCGGCGAGGATGTCCTTCGCGTGCACGATGCCGAGGATGTCGTCGAGCGACTCCCCGTACACCGGATAGCGCGACCGGCCCGCGACCGCCACCTGATCGGCGGCTTCCTCGAGCGTCAGGCCCGCCGGCAGGGCCACCATCTCGGTGCGCGGCGTCATGACTTCACGGGCCGTTTTCTCACTGAACTCGAACACGCCCTGCAACAGGCGGGCGTCGTCGGCATCGAGCTTGCCGCGCTGCCGGCTCTGCTCGACCAGCATGCGGATCTCCTCGGGCGAGTGGATCCGGTCGAGCTCCGCCGTGGTGCCCTTGAGGCCCAGCAGCCGGACAACCCGGCCGGCGCTCCAGTTGAGGAGATCGGTGAATGGTCGCGTGATCCACGAGAAGAAGATGAGTGGCGCGGCGATCCAGCGGCTGGTTCGCTCGGGATGGGTGATGGCCCACGCCTTGGGCGCCTGCTCGCCGAACACGACATGGAGGAAGGAGACGAGCGCCACTGCGACGGTGGACGCGACGCCGCCGCGCGCGAGGAACTCGAGGGCGGGCGGCAGGGCCGCGAACCAGTCGCGGAACAGCCGCGCCACGGTATCCTCGGCGACGTAGCCCAGCAGGATCGAGGCGACGGTTATGCCGAGCTGCGCCGCGGACAGTTGGCGGTACAGATCATGCAACGCGGCCTGTACCGTTCTCGCCTTGCGGTCGCCCCGCCGGACGAGCGCTTCGATGCGCGTGCGGCGGGCCGCGACCAGCGCGAACTCCGCCGCCACGAAGAACGCGTTCGCCAGCACGAGCGCCAGCACCGCTAGGAGGCGGAGGCCGAGCGATTCCGAGGCGGGGCCGGGCATAGAGGCGGGAACATAGAGCGTGTTGCCCGGTGGCGGAACGGCCCGGTATTTTGCCGAGAGGGAAGGGGGCAAGAGGGACGCATGAGCACCGCCGTACCGCTGGAAGTCCAATGCACCCACAGAGCGCCGCTCCGCGAGGAGAGCCGGCGGCGGATGAAGATCGTGCTGGCGATCACGGCCGCGGTGATGGTGGCCGAGGCTGTGGGCGGGTGGCTGGCTCACTCGCTGGCCTTGCTCGCCGACGCGGGCCACATGCTGGCCGATGTGGCCGCGCTGGGCCTGTCGCTGGTCGTGACGGCGCTCGCGCAGCGGCCGGTGACCGCGGAGCGGACGTTCGGACTGCTGCGGTTGGAGATCCTGGCTGCGCTCGTGAACGGGGCGGCCTTGATCGTGATCGCGCTCGGCATCGGCCTCGAGGCCTACCGCCGGCTCCGCTCGCCCGCCGAGGTGCAGGGCACGCTGCTCCTGATCATCGCGGGCGTGGGACTGGCGGCGAACGCGGTCGGCGCCGCGATCCTGCACCGCGGACACCACCACTCGCTGAACCAGCGCGGCGCGTACCTTCATATCGTGAGTGACCTGCTCGGCTCGGTCGGCGCCCTCCTCGCGGGCGTCATCATCCTCGCCACCGGGTGGGTGCAGGCCGATCCCGTCATCTCGGTGCTGATCTCCCTCCTGATCCTGGGCAGCGCCTGGCGGCTGGTGAAGGAGAGCACGGACGTACTGCTCGAGGCGGCGCCCGCGCACATCGCCCTCTCGGACGTCCACGACCGGATCGCGTCCATCCCCGGCGTGGCGTCGGTGCACGACCTCCACGTGTGGACCGTCACGAGCGGGGTGATCGCGATGAGCGGCCACCTGGTCGTCCAAAACCCGACCGACAACCAGCGCGTGCTCGAAGCCGTCCAGGCACGCCTGGGGGGCATGGGCATCCGGCATGTGACGGTGCAGATGGAGCGGGATCCGACCTGCGCGTAGGTGATCCTGGCGCTTGTCTTTTCGAGACCACCTTCCTATACTGCGCCCCTCACAGCCTGCGCCCCTCATATCGGCACCGTCAGGACCTAGCCCCTTGCAGATCCGCAACATCGCCATCATCGCGCATGTGGACCATGGGAAAACCACGCTGGTGGACCAGATGCTCCGCCAGGCGGGGGTGTTCCGCGCCAACCAGCAGGTAAACGAGCGGGTCATGGACTCGAACCCGCTGGAGCGCGAGCGCGGGATCACCATCCTCTCGAAGAACACCGCGGTGCGGTGGGGCGACACCAAGGTCAACATCGTGGACACCCCGGGACACGCCGACTTCGGCGGCGAGGTGGAGCGCATCCTGCGCATGGTGGATGGGTTCCTGTTGCTGGTCGATGCCGCCGAGGGCCCCATGCCGCAGACGCGGTTCGTGGCGGGGAAGGCGCTGGCGCTCGGCCTGAAGCCGATCGTGCTGGTCAACAAGATCGACCGCCAGGACGCCGAGCCCCTGCGGGTGCACGATGAGGTGCTGGAGCTGTTCCTGGACCTGGAGGCGACGCCGGAGCAGTTCAATTGCCCCTTCCTCTATACATCGAGCCGCGCGGGGACCGCCACGCTCGACCTCAAGTCCCCGGGGACGGATCTCAACCCGTTGTTCCAGAGCATTTTGGACACGATTCCGGCGCCGCAGGCCGACCCCAACGGGCCGTTCCAGATGCTCGTGTCGACCCTCGACTATTCCTCTTATCTGGGCCGGATCGCGATCGGCCGGATCGAGCGGGGGCGGGTACGGGTCGGCGAGACGGTCGCGTTACTTCCCCTGGGCGAGCCTGGTCCTCTGGGAGATGCACCGTACGAGCAGGCCAAGGTGGTAAAGCTGTTTTCGTTCGACGGGCTGGAGCGGATCGAGGTGCAGGAGGCCTCGGCCGGCGACATCGTGGCGCTCGCGGGCCTGGTGGGCGTCGAGATCGGCAAGACGGTGACGGCGCCCGACTATCTAGAGCGGCTCACGGGCATCGCGGTCGAGGAGCCCACGATCTCAGTGGACTTCAAGGTGAACGACTCGCCGTTCGCCGGGCGCGAGGGGAAGTTCGTGACGGGCCGCCAGCTGCGCGATCGGCTGTTTCGGGAGCTCGAGAAGAACGTGGCCCTGCGGGTGGAGGAAACGGACGATCCCCAGACGTTCACCGTGTCGGGCCGGGGAGAGCTGCACCTCGGCATCCTGATGGAGACGATGCGGCGCGAGGGGTTCGAGTTTCAGGTGAGCCGGCCGCGGATCATTCCGCGGGAGGGGCCGAACGGGGAGCGGCTGGAGCCGTACGAGGAGCTGATGATCGACTGCCCCGAGGGGTATCTGGGGGTCGTCATGGAGAAGCTGGGCCCCCGCCGGGCAGAGCTGCTGGACATGCGGAACCCGGGGGTGGGCATGGTGCGAATGCGCTTCAAGATCCCGGCCCGGGGGCTGCTCGGGTACCGCTCGGAGTTCTTGACGGACACGCGGGGGACGGGGGTCATGCACCACCGTTTCTTCGACTACGGCCCGTGGGCGGGGCCATTGCAGGGGCGGAGCCGCGGGGTACTGGTGGCGGACCGGGAGGGGGTGGCGGTGGGGTACGCGCTCTTCAACTTGCAGGAGCGTGGGACGATGTTCGTCAAACCCGGGGATCCGGTGTACGAGGGCATGGTGGTGGGGGAGAACGCGCGGGTGGGGGACATGGACGTGAACCCGTCCAAGGAAAAGAAGCTCACGAACATGCGGACGACCGCGTCGGACGAGATGATCATCCTGGAGCCGCCGCGGCAAGTGACGCTCGAGCTGGCGCTCGAATACATCGAGGACGACGAGCTGATCGAGGTCACGCCGTCGTCCATCCGGTTGCGCAAGCGCGCGCTGGGCGCCACGGAGCGTCGCAAGCTGGCGCGGAACGCGCGGTCGGCGGAGGAGTCGTAGTGGGGGGGCGAGGGGGCGGAGGGGGGTCGGATAGCTCGTTCAAACAACAACCGCAACCCTAGCTGGGGGTGACGATGTTGTCCCGTGAGACGTCGGACTGGTCGCTCAAGCGTCGCGGCGACAGTCTCGGCGAAGAGCAGTTCGGAGACTTCGAAGAGGACAAGGACCTGGACGAGGACTTCGACGACGAGTTGGACGAGGACGAGCTTGACGAGGAGGACCTGGACGATCTCGACGAGTACGACGACCTGGATGATGAGTTCGACGACGAGGAAGACGATGAGTTCCGGCCGAAGAAGGGACCGCGCCGGGATTGGGAGTGAAGACCGTTATACGACGCCACGACGCTAGGTTGTACGAAAGGGCGTGTTGCCTCGCTTACGACGTAGCGTCGTAGCGTCGTGCAACGGTGAGGGGTGGGGTGGCGGTGAGGGCCTGTAGCTCAGGTGGTTAGAGCGCACGCCTGATAAGTACGAAACGCCGAGCGGGAGCATGACGTCATGCTCCCGCTTCGTGCTTCATCGAGCTTGGGTTGACCCACCCTCCGACATCGACCGGCAACCAATGGCAACCGAAGAAAGGGCCCCGTCGCGTGGAACGGGCCCTGATCGTCGGACATCGACCGGCAAGCCACCTCAGTCGATGTTGATGTTGCCACTCGCCAGTTGGCCGGAGGCTGAGATGATTCCGTTCGGGGCCTGACCGCTGAATGAAATGAAGTCAGTCCCCCCGTTGGACGATTCGTCGGCGGCGTCCATGAAGCACTCGCCCGGCATTGACCGGCCGTCGGGTGTCGTGAAGATGCACACTCCCCCGACAGAAAGTTCGTGAAAGCCCGGGACCACGTTTGCCGTACCAACCGTGAACCGAAGTTGTACACCTGTCTCCGGATCACTGGCGCTCCAGTTGCCGCTGACCGGTACACTGAACGTGAAAGCGTTGGGTCCGCTAAAGTCGAAGCTGAATTTCACACCCTTACCGCCCGCACTTGGGGCCGTGCAAGTACCTCCCTCAATCACGCAGGATGAGCCAAATACGGTTCCAGACCCGTGCGCCGATACCGTTCCCGCCTGGGCGTCAGCCAAGATGCGGGGGCCTGGCCGCGACGGGCCAGCAGGTTGGTCGCAGGCGACGAGGAGCGCAGCTGCGGAGAGAGCGGCTATCGTAGGCCGCGGGATGATGGTCGGGTTGGTCCAATGCGAGCGCATAGTTGGTTCCCCCTTCCCGAGCGTTTGATCGATTGAAACAATCGAGTGAACTGTGGGGAGGGCGGCTGCATATTGCGCACCGTAAACAATGTTTGAGGCTCTCACGCGACATAAGCGAATGGCACTGAACGAAGAGGACGCTAGTTCGCTGTCCTGCCGCTTCAGCGCAGCGACGCGAAGTCGCGACGTTGCGTCAACTCGATAGCATTGCGTCGCAAGGGGGGCTACGAGGCGACAGCCTAAGGGTGCCACGGTGACAAGAAAAAGAGGGCCGCGTCGTGTGGACCGGGGCCCGCGTGCTAGGGACGCGCCGCTACCGCTTGGGATTCGCGGCCAAGTACGCGTTGATGAACTCGTCCGTCCCGTCGCTCACGCGCTTCCTGACGTACTCTCCGAGATTGTCCGCTCCTACCGTTCCGAAGGCTCCGGTAGCGTTCCATGTTCGTCCGATGGTGAGCATGG
>QHTS01000083.1 GCA_003220905.1 Gemmatimonadota bacterium
ATTGTCCCAGGGCTCGCCGGCCTCGAGCACCACCACCTCGGCGCCGGCCTTCGTGAGCACGTAGGCCGCCATGCCCCCGCCGGCCCCCGAGCCGACGATGCACACGTCGTAGACCTTCGCTTGCCGGTACACCGTCATGCGCGAACCCGCCTTGTTAGACGTTGCACACCGCCACCGCCTCACGCAGCGAGGTGAGCGGATCGCGGGTGGGGACGAACTCGTGCGCTACGAACCCCGCGAAGGCGGTGTCGGCGATGGCCGATGCGACCGCGCGCCAGTTCAGCTCCTGGGTGCCGTCCAGCTCGTGGCGGCCGGGCACGCCCCCGGTGTGGAAGTGCGCGATCCACTCCCGGTTGTCACGGATGGTGCGGATGATGTCGCCTTCCATGATCTGCATGTGATAGATGTCGTACAGCAGCCTGACGCGCGGCGAGCCTACGGCTTTCACCACGGCGACCCCGAAGGCTGTCCGGTCGCCCTGGTAATCGGGGTGATCCACCTTGCTGTTCAGGAGCTCGAGGCAGATCGTGACGCGCTGCTCCTCCGCCTGCGCCTTGATCGCGTTGAGCCCCGCGACACAGTTGTCGATCGCCTCGCCGTCGCTCTTGCTGCGACGGTTGCCGAACATGGCGATCACATTCGGCACCCCGTGGCGCGCGGCCACCGGAAGCGTCTCCTCCAGCTCCCGCAACAACATCCGGTGGTTCGCCCGATCGTTGAAGCCCGTGGCGATGAAATCCCGGCGCGCGGTGGGATAGCCCATGGAGCACACGAGGCCTGCCTCTCGCACCGGGTCCCAGTCCTCGGAACCCAGCAAGTCGATGGCCGCGAGGCCCATCGCGGCGGCGGCGCGAGTGAACTCGGGCAACGGGATCTGTCTGTAGGGCCAGCGCGAGACGGACTGCTTGAGGCGGCCGGGCGGTCGGGCGGTCGGGCGGTCGGGGGCAACGGCGCCCCGCTCTCGTGACAGCGCCAGCCCGGCTACGACGCTCGCCGAGACCGCAATCGCCTCACGACGGGTTACCGTCCGCCCGTCCGCCCGCCCGGCTGACCGCCGCATTTAGAATTCGAGCCGCTTCAGGTACTCGTAGCTGGCGCGAATCGAGACGAAGGCGTCGGCCGGCTCGTCGTGCTCGACGAAGAAGTGCTGGATTCCCGCCTGATCGCGCTGCGCGAAGATCCTCTTGAAGTCGATCTTCCCCGCGCCAACCTCCACCATGCGGTGGTCGGGTGGGGGGCCTGAGTCCTTCACGTGGACCATCGGGAAGCGTCCGGGCCAGCGCGCGAAATACGCCAGCGGATCCTGCCCGCCCTTCACGATCCAGTACAGGTCCACCTCCAGCTGGACCAGGTTGGGATCGGTCTCGGCGAGCAGCACGTCGTAGGGCAACTTTCCGTCGAGCGGCGCGAATTCGAAGTCGTGGTTGTGGTACGCGAACTGGAGCCCTGCGGCCCGCGCCTCCGTCGCGGCGCGGCTGAGACGTTCCGCCGCGCGCTTGTAGTCGTCGAGCGTCCGCCGCTCTTCCGGGGGGATCCACGCGATCACGAGGTAGCGGTGCCCGACTATGGGTGCGGCGTCGAGCGCCCCACGCCACTGTTCCGGCGCGAGCGACACGTGCGACGAGGGGGCAGAGAGCCCGTGGTGGTCCAGCAGGGCGCGCACGTCGCGCGGGGTCCTGCCGAAGTAGCCCACGAACTCGACTTCCCGATAGCCGGTCGCGGCGACGCGCGCGATCGTCCCCTCGAAATCCTTTTCCATCTGGTGGCGCACGGTGTACAGCTGCAGCCCGATGCGGTCGAGCTTGCGCAAGGGGGTTCGGGGATAGGGTCTCGGGGTTCGGGGTTGCAACACCTGTCCCAGCGCCGCCGCACCCAGGGTCCGAACGAAGTCGCGCCGCTCCATCATCGTTATGTCCTCCCCGAGTCCCGAGTCCCGAGCCCCGATCCCCTAGAGCTCGTTCCGCTTCATCGCTTCCACTGCATACGCCGCCGCGCGCGCCGTGAGGGCCATGTAGGTGATGGACGGGTTCTGGTTCGCCGACGAGGCCATACAGGCGCCGTCCGTGACGAACAGGTTCTTCACGTCGTGGCACTGGTTGTGGGCGTTCAGGACCGAGGTCTTCGGGTCGCGCCCCATCCGGGCGGTCCCCATCTCGTGGATCGTGAGGCCGGGCGGGTTGTCGTCCACGAACGGCGTGATGTCCTTTGCCCCCGCCGCCTCGAGCATCTCCGCTGCGCTGACCGACATGTCGTGGAGCAGCTTGCGCTCGTTGTCGCTCCACTCGCAGTGGATACGCAGCGCCGGGACCCCCCAAGCGTCCACCTTCTCGGGATCGAGCTCCACGTAGTTGGTCGGGCGCGGGAGGCACTCGCCGAAGCCGTACAGCGAAAATCCCCAGGGCCCGTGCGCGTGCAGGGCGCGCTTGAGCTCCACGCCGAAGCCCGGCTGCGAGGCTGCCCGGCGCCAGTCCGCGCGCCCGCCGCCCCCCTGGAACCCGTAGCCTCGCAGGAACTCGGGATGCGGCGTCTTCACATTCCGGAACCGGGGTACGTAGATCCCGTTGGGACGGTTCCCGTGGACCGTGCGATCTTCCATGCCCGGGATGGTTCCGTTCGCCCCGCCGCCCATCGTGTGGTCCATGAGATTGCGACCGAGGGCGCCACTCGAGTTGGCGAGCCCGGTGGGGAAGCGACCCGTCTTGGAGTTGAGCAGGATGCGCGTCGACTCGAGTGTCGAAGCGCACAGGAATACGATGCGCGCGCGGAACTCGAGGGGCTGTCGCGTCTGCCCGTCGATGACGCGCACGCCCGCGGCGCGGTCGCGCTGCTCGTCGTAGATCACACTGTGCGCGACGCTGTAGGGCCGCAGCGTGAGGCGACCGGTGGCGCGGGCTGCGGGAAGCGTCACCCCGATACTGTTGAAGTAAGAGTGCGTGATGCAGCCGCGCTCGCAGGGCCCGCAGTAATGGCACGCCGCCCGGCCCCGGTGCGGCGCGGTGAGGATCGCGACCCGCCCGATCGTCACGACCCGCTCGGGGGCGAACCGCTTGGCCACGGCGTCCCGGACCACCTGCTCGGCGCAGTTGAGCGCCATCGGCGGGAGAAACTTGCCGTCCGGGAGCTGCGGCAGGCCGAGCGCTTCGCCCGAGATCCCGATGAACGCCTCCACGTAGTCGTACCACGGCGCGATGTCGGCGTAGCGGATCGGCCAGTCGACGCCGAACCCGTCCCGCGCGTTCGCCGCGAAGTCGAGGTCGCTCCAGCGGTACACCTGCCGGCCCCACATGATCGACTTGCCGCCGACCTGGCGGCCGCGGATCCAGTGGAACGGTTTGGCGGGATCGAAGGTGTAGGGGTTGTCGCGGTCGTTGACGAAGAATTTGCCGCTGTACTCGTTGCAGGCGTAGCAATGGCGCTGGATGAACTGATCGCGCTCGAGCGCCTTGCGGTCGCCGAAGCCCCGGAACGTCATCGCCCACGGCGGCACGTGCTCGACGTAATCCCGGGCGGGATCGATCGGCCGGCCGGCCTCGAGCACGAGCGTCTTGAGCCCACGCTCGCACAGCTCCTTCGCCGCCCAACCGCCCGTGATGCCGGACCCGACGACGATGGCGTCGAAGCTCGGCGCGGCCATCAGAAGTCCCCAGGGGCCGCGTGCCAGCGGCCCGGCTCGGCGCACCCGTCAAACGAGCCCGGGATCACCTCGTAGTGCAGCTCGGCGGTCGCCCCGACCTCCGACGTGCAGTAGCCGTACACCGTGAGGAACTTCATACGCTGGAAAAAGGGCGGCTGCGCGTCGGTCTTCCCCTGGGGATGCGCCTGTGCCTCGGCGTCGAGAGCGGTCAGGATCGCCGCGCGCTGCGCCTCGGTCGCGGTGAGGAAATCCGTGGCGGACGCGGCGCGGGCACGCGCGTCCACGTCGCCCAGTGCCTCGAGGAATTGCTTCCGGTCGTCGTCCGGGGCCCACTCCGCGAGCAGCAGATCGATGAACCGGTGCACCTCCGCCGCGCGCGCGCCGGGCGTGTCCGTCGCGGGGATGATCATTTCCGCGATCGTCGCGACGGTCTCGCGCTGATGTGGGTCCAGCACCTGGAAGCCGCCGGCGCGCGCGCGGCGGTGCACGCCGCGGCCGACCGCGAACAAGCTGTCGGTCGACCGCCCGGCCAACGCTGGCAGCGCGATCGTGGCGGCGAGGGAGCGGAGCAGGTCTCGGCGGTTCATGGAGCCCCTGAAGAATCGGCCAGACCCAAGGAGTCCGCTAGATGGTGGCCGGGCGTTGACAGGCGACCCGGCTGTTGTATGTTTATGCATCCTTCTGCATAAATCGACAGGGAGCGCGCCATGGGGCCGTTGGTGGTACTCGCGTATTCGGGTGGGCTCGACACGTCGGCGATCGTTCCCTGGCTGCGCGAAAAATATGCCGCCAGGGTCCTGTGTTTCGCGGCCGACGTGGGGCAGGGGCCGGGCGAGCTCGCCGGCCTCGTCGAGAAGGCCAAGCGCTCCGGCGCGGTCGACTGCGTCGTCCGAGACCTGCGCGAAGAGTTCGTTCGCGACTTTGCGTTTCCCACGCTCCGCGCCGGCGCCGTGTACGCGCGCACCTATCTGCTCGGCACGGCCATGGCGCGACCGGTCATGGCGGCCCATCATGTCGCACTCGCACAACAAGTCGGCGCGCACGCGCTGGCCCACGGCTGCACCGGTAAGGGGAACGACCAGGTCCGCTTCGAGCTGACCTACGCCGCCCTCGCGCCCGAACTCCGGGTCATCGCCCCGTGGCGCGAGTGGCAGTTCAAGGGCCGCGAGGATCTCATCGCCTACGTGAAAGCCAAGGGCGTGCCGGTCCAGGCCACTGTCGAGAAGCCGTACTCCACTGACCGCAATCTCTGGCACTGCTCTCACGAGGGTGGCATCCTCGAAGATCCCGCGCGCGAGCCGCCGGAGCACATCTTCGTCCTGACCAAAGATCCGCTCGAAGCCCCCGACCTCCCGGTGGTCGTCGAGATCGGCTTCGAGGAGGGGACGCCCGTCAGCGTGAACCACGTGCCGATGGGCCCGGTGGAGCTGCTCGAGTCCTTGAATGCCACGGCGGGCGAGCACGGCGTCGGCCGGGCGGACGTCGTGGAGGACCGGCTGGTCGGCATGAAATCGCGCGGTGTCTACGAGACGCCGGGCGGCACGCTGCTGCATGCGGCGCACCGCGAGCTCGAGCAGTTGGTGCTCGACCGGCGCACCCTGCGGCTCAAGGACGAGCTGGCGCTCCGCTACGCCGACTTGGTGTACGACGGCCGCTGGTGGACGCCGGAGCGGGAGGCGCTCGACGCCGCGGTCGCGAGCACCCAGAAGCGCGTCACCGGCGCGGTGCGGCTGAAGCTCTTCAAGGGCGCCCTGACGGTCGCGGGGCGGGAAAGCCCGTACGCGCTGTACCAGCCTTCGTACGCCACCTTCGGCAAGGACAACGTCTACGATCAGAAAGATGCCGAGGGGTTCATCCATCTCTACGGCCTCTCGATCCGGATCGGGTCCGGTCTCGAGGCGGCGCGCCGCCAGCCAGAAGTCGGCGCGGCGGCAGACTGATGCCGCGCCAGCCAACCGAGACCCCGGCCCCCCCCCCGACGCCGGCGCCGGCCGCTCCCGCGACGGCCCACCAGATGTGGGGTGGCCGCTTCAGCCTCGGACCAAGTGAAGCGCTCGACGCGCTGAATCGCAGCCTGCCGGTGGACCACCGGCTCTGGCCCCAGGATGTCGCCGCGAGCAAGGCCTGGGTCCACGCGCTCGGCCGGGTCGGCGTGCTCACGCCCAGCGAGGAGCACCAGCTGCTCGAGGGCCTCGACCGCGTGGCGGAGCGGCTCGCCGATGGTGCCGCGGTGGGTGCCCCGGACGAGGATGTGCACACCCTCGTGGAGCGATTGCTGTACGCGGAGGTAGGTACCGTCGCCGGCAAGCTGCACACGGGCCGGTCGCGCAACGACCAGGTGGCGACCGACCTGCGGCTCTGGACCCTCGGGGCGATCGACCAGTTGGACTCGGACCTCGCCGCGCTCGGACGCGCGCTGGTCGCGCGCGCGGAGGATGGCGTGGACGTCCTGTTGCCCGGCTACACGCACGGCCAGCGCGCCCAACCGGTGCGCTGGGCATACGTGCTGCTCGCGCATGCGTGGCCGCTGGTGCGCGACCGCCAGCGCCTGGCGGATGCCCGGCGCAGGGTCGCGGAGTTGCCGCTCGGATCCGGGGCGCTCGCGGGATCGGGGTTTGCTGTCGACCGAGTGCTCCTGAAGGAAGCACTCGGTTTTCGCTCGGTCTCCGCGAACGCGTTGGATGCGACCGGCGACCGCGACTTCGTCGCCGAAGTCTTGTTTGCACTGACCCTCGTGGGCACGCACCTCTCGCGCCTCGCAGCCGAGATCGTGCTCTATACGAGCGCGGAGTTCGGCTTCGTGCGGCTATCGGACGACTTCAGCACCGGCTCGAGCCTGCTGCCGCAGAAGCGGAACCCCGACATCTTCGAGCTGGTGCGGGCGAAGTCGAGCCGGCTGCTGGGCGACCTCGTGGCGTTGCTCACGACCCTGAAAGGCCTCCCGGCGGGGTACAGCAAGGACCTCCAGGAGGACAAGGCGCTCCTGTTCGACGGATTCGACACGCTGGCACTGGTACTGCCGGCCGCGACGGGAGCCGTCGCCGTGCTGAGCGTGGACGCCGAGCGGATGCGGGCGGCGCTCGATGCCTCGCTGCGCGCGACGGACCTCGCCGACCTGCTGGTGGAAGCCGGCGTGCCGTTCCGCGAGAGCCATGGCCTCGTGGGTCGTCTGGTGCGTGAGGCGGAGCGCTCCGGCGTGCCGCTCGATCGCGTGCCGGGTCCGGTGGCCGCCGGAATCCATCCCGCGCTGGCCGCGGCGCTGTCCCAGCTGGGAACGTGGGAGGACTCGGTGGAGAGCCGGGCCACCCCCGGGGGGGCCTCGCGGCACTCGGTGGCGGAGCAACTGGAGGCGTTGCGCCCCGCATTCGCTGAGGGTGGAGGGCCTTAACCCAAGGTCTTGCCGCGCCTTAGCAGGTTGTGTAGCATACGTGGCCGTCTGGCTCAAAGCCGTGAGCGAGACGGCCGCTTTTCACCGAGGGAGTCCCTTGCGCTGCCTAGCGCTCAACGCCTCATTCGAGCCCCTCACGATGGTGCCCGTGCGCCGGGCCCTGCGGCTCGTGATCGACCGCAAGGCGGAGATCGTCGAGGCGGAGGGACCGGTCGTGAAGAGCGAGCGCCTCGCCATCCCGCGGCCGGCGGTCATCCGGCTGGTCAAATTCGTCCATGTGCCGCGCCGGTTCCGCCGCCAGGTGACCAACACGTTCCTCTTCGCCCGCGACAACTACCGGTGCCAGTTCTGCGGGC
Source organism: Gemmatimonadota bacterium (assembly GCA_003220905.1). Taxonomy (GTDB): domain Bacteria; phylum Gemmatimonadota; class Gemmatimonadetes; order Gemmatimonadales; family GWC2-71-9; genus AG41. Next base: position 7,379 of record QHTS01000083.1, read on the forward strand.
GGAGCCAGCAGGAGCTGCGTCACCGGGAGTGCCTCACCCGCGACCACCTGGTACCGCTGTCGCGGGGGGGCACGAACGGCTGGAGCAACGTCCTCACGGCGTGCTCGAGCTGCAACACGCGGAAGGGCAACCTGCTGCCCGAGGAAGCGGGGATGCACCCACTGCGGCCGCCGTTCGAGCCGCATTTCGTGCACCTTGCGTGGGCGGTGCGGCGCCTCACCTCTATCCAGTCCAAGTACATCCGGCTGTTCTACGGCGGCGAGGTGCTCGCGACCCTCGAGGCGCTGTGACCCCAAGGCTGCCCTGGATCATCGCCGGGCTGGCGGGGGCGGCGGTTGCGGGGTTGCTCGTGACGAAGCGCGCGGGCGGGCTGGTCGTGCACCCCGAACCTCGCCCTGATGTGACCGCCGAGCGGGTGCTGCCCCCCAGCCCGGTGCTGCATACGCCCGGGGCCGCCGAAGCGTACGCGGCAGCGCGCAGCGCTCCGCAGGTGCTGGACGGCGTCCATTGCTATTGCGAGTGCGCCAAGCATTTCGGGCATCGCTCGCTGCTCACCTGCTTCGAGTCCGACCACGGCTCGCGGTGCGACATCTGCATGGGCGAAGCGACGCTCGCGATGAAGCTCGCGTCCCAGGGCAGCTCGCTGGACGTTGTCCGCCGCGCGATCGACCAGCGGTTCGGCCCCTAGTTCTCCCCGCGGCTGAACGTCTCAGACCGCGCCTCAAGGGTGAGCCGTGGGAGGCCGGCGATCCGCACCAGCAGCCGCTGCGCGCCGCGGGCGAGCGCGCCGCCCAGGTTGCCGCCGCCTGAGACCGCCGGGCTCACGTCCCCCTTGAGCCAACGGGTCAGCTCTTCCAGGTCTGTGTCGTTGAGCGTGGTCACTTCGACGCGACAGAGGAAGTAGAAGTTCCCCGAGCTTTTGGCCTTCAGGTTGACGCGGTAGGGGAGCTCGAGGGCGCGCTCGAGGTCCTCCGGCGTGCCGTACCGGGCCACGCTGCCGCCGGTGCGGATCAGCACGAAATCGTCGGCGAGCGGATCGTGACGCGCGACCGCGTCCCACGGCGCCTCGCCGATGTACTGATCGAACCAGCCGGAGCGGGAGCGCCACAGCTCGAGGCGGTAGTGCAGCCGAAGCGGAAATCCGGAGCGCATGAGGCCGACGAACTTGCCGTCGGCGAGGAGCCCGGTGGTTTGGACCCGGGGGGCGCCGCTCTGGATGATGACCGTCAACGCGGGCGCCTGCGCGGCGGCCCGAGAGACCGTCACCGCGCCGAGCAGGGCCAGGAATGCGAGGCCCGACCTCACCTCAGAAGCGGTGGTCGAGTCGCAGCGTGAATCGCAGGGGCTCCCCGGCCGTCACCGCCTTCGCCACATACATGCCCAGCCCCCCCCAATCGATGCCCAGGCCGAGGTCGGCGAGCCAGCTGCCGAGCGTCGGGAGCCGATCGGCGGGCAGTCGACCGGGCCCGCCGCCCACGAGCCACGCCTGTCCCGCATCCGCGAGGACCACTAGGTCCGGGCCCTGGAGCGTGAAGAGCGACTTCGCGCGTTCGTCCTCGGGGGCCGAGGAGCCATACGACCAGTGCAGCGCGAGGTGACCACGGTACTCGGCCTGGGCGAGGATCACGCGGTCGCACGCCGCCAGCCGGGTGCCCCCGAACGCGGGGTCGATGATGTCGCCGTTGCACGCGCTGTGCCGAAACCCGTAGCCCGCGAGCGGATCGGCTCCCCCCGTCGACAGCCGCTGTTGCAGCGGCAGGGGACCGCCACCGATCCAGCCGCCGGCGAAGACCCGGAGGTTCACGCGTCCCGACGGGCTCACTCGCGTATAGCGGCGGAAATCGAGGAACAAGCGGCTGAAGGCGTAGGAGCCGTCGGTCGGGATCGACGCGCGCACGGCCGCCGGTACTCCGGTCTGGGGGGTCACGTCCTCCGAGCGCGAGTTCTCGAAGCGGGCGCGCAGGAACCAGCCGGCGGTCGGGTCGAGCCGATCGTTGCGGGTGTCGAAGGTGACCGTGCCGGCGAGCGTCGTGTAGTGCCCGTCGTCGATCGGCGGGTTGGGGCGCCAGGGTTGGCCGTTGCGGAACACCGTCCAGGGATCGCGAGCATTGACGGTCGTCTGCCAGTCGTGCCGCGCGTCGATGTCGAGGCGGAGCGACCGCTCGGGCTGGACGAAGACGCGGCCCGCGATCCCCTTGCTGAGGTAGTAATCGCGATAGTCGCGCTGGAACAAAAACGCGGCCCACCCGACTTCGCCGCCGCGCAGCCCCCAGTCCTCGACCGGCGCGACGTCGTCGAAGGCGCGGAGCTCGATCCCGTAGGCCGGCGTCTCTCCCGCGCGCAGCTCGGCGCGCAGCTGGTAGCCCAGGTCGCTCCGCTTGTCAGTGAAATCCCCCGCCGTGCGGAACACGCCCAGCGCGTCGATCCGCAGGCGCACGTTGCGGTGGAGTTTCCAGTCGAACAGCGGCCCGAACACCACCGGCAGGCCCTCGACCCGGTTGAAGGTGCCGCCCGTGGCGAGCGTCAACGACGACCGCGAGTCGGCCGTGCCCCAGGACTTCTCGATTCCCAGCCGCCGGAACCAGCGGCGCAGGTCCGGCGGGGCGAGCGCGATCTCGTCGCCCTTGGTGCGGTAGGCGAGCGGCGCCGTGTACACGCGCACGTCGCCGGCGACCGCGGCCCTCGAGCTGTGCGCCACCGTCCCGCCGACCACGATCACGTCGCCGGTGACCACCGCGCCGGAGTCGAGGATCGCGTCGCCGTTGATGACGAGCAGCGTGCCGTCCACGCGGCCCGCCACGACCACGGTGCCGTTCCGCACGGCGACGTCGCCGCGCCACTCGTTCCCGTGCGGCAGGCGCGAGCGACCCACCAGCCGGGTCGTGGTGGCCGCGTTGTACCGGCGCACCGCGTCCTCCGCGACGGCATGGGGCAGCTCGGGCGGCGGGACCATGATGCCCGCGCTCTCGGGCTGGATCACGATGGCGGTGTCTTGCGCGGCGGCGACGGCGGTGCCGAGCGCACAGAGAACCACGAGCACGAGAGCGCGCATAGCGGGCA
>QHTS01000372.1 GCA_003220905.1 Gemmatimonadota bacterium
GCACCACCCCGGCGAGACCCATGCTTTGACGTTATCGCGAGTTGCACGCCGCCGCCAAACCCCCAAATTGGCGGCCCATGGCCGTACGACGCATCCGCCAGCTGGGCGATCCGATCCTGCGTGTCCGCTGCGAGCGGGTCCAGAACCCGAAGTCCGCCGCGACGCGGCTCGTCGCGGACGATCTGCGGGATTCGCTCGCCGTCGCCAGGAAGAAATACAAGATGGGACGGGCGCTCGCGGCGCCGCAAATCGGCGCGCCGGTGCGGATCGTTTTCGTCCAGATGGACAAGCAGCGCTGGACGATGATCAACCCCGAGATCACGGACGTAGGGCGGGACGACTTTCTGGTCTGGGACGACTGCTTCTCGTTTCCCAACCTGCTCGTTCGCGTGACCCGGGCCTACCAGATCACGGTGAGTTACACCGACCCGAAGGGCAAGCAGCACACGATGGAGCTCGAGGGGCCGATGGCGGAGCTGCTGCAGCACGAGATCGACCACCTTGACGGGATTCTCGCGCTCGACCGGGCGAGCGGGGTCGATCCGTTCGCGTTCCGGTCCGAGTGGGAGAAGGTGCACGAGCCCGGCGATCGCTACGGGCCCCCCAAGCCGCGGGAGGTGTGACGGCGACGTCGCCAGGTTAGATTGACCGATGACAGGGGTGCCCACCGGTCGTGCTTGATCGAACGGGCTGAGATCACACCCTTTGAACCTGATCCGGTTCGCACCGGCGAAGGGAGCTCCGTATGACCTGCCTCACGCAGATGCACTTCGCCCGTCAGGGCACCATCACCCCCCAGATGCAGCGCGTCGCGGAGCGGGAAGGGCTCCCGGTCGAGCTCGTGCGGGACGAGGTCGCCCGCGGGCGACTCATCATCCCCGCGAACGTGAACCATCTCGCCAAGCGACTCGATCCGATGGCGATCGGCCAGGTGGCGCACGTGAAGATCAACGCCAACATCGGCAACTCGGCGGTCGAGTCGAACATCGACCAGGAGCTCGAGAAGCTGCACCACGCCGTCCACTACGGCGCGGACACAGTGATGGATCTCTCCACGGGGGGCGATATCGACGCGATCCGCCAGGCGATCGTCGACGCCTCGCCGGTGCCGATCGGCACGGTACCGATCTATCAGGCCGTGACCGAGGTGAAGCAGGTCGAGGATCTCACGGAGGACGACCTGCTCGACATGGTCGAGCACCAGGCGCTGCAGGGGGTGGATTACGTCACGGTCCATTGCGGCATCCTGCGCGAGTACGTGGGGCTCGCGCTCGGCCGGGTGACGGGGATCGTGTCGCGGGGCGGGTCGCTGCACGCGTACTGGATGATGCACCACGACAAGCAGAACCCGTTCTATACACGCTTCGACCGCATCCTCGAGATCGCGCGCAAGTACGATGTGACGCTCTCCCTGGGCGACGCGCTGCGGCCGGGCTCGGTCGCGGACGCGAACGACCGTGCCCAGTTCGCCGAGCTCGAGACGCTGGGCGAGCTGACGACGCGGGCCTGGGCGAAAGACGTGCAGGTGATGATCGAGGGACCGGGCCACATCCCGATGCACTTGATCGAGATCAATGTCCGGAAGGAGAAGGAAATCTGCCACGAGGCGCCGTTCTACACCCTGGGGCCGCTCGTGACCGACATTGCGCCGGGCTACGACCACATCACGTCAGCGATCGGCGCGGCGATGATCGGCTGGTACGGCGCCGACATGCTGTGCTACGTGACGCGTAAGGAGCACCTCGGCCTGCCCAACGCCGAGGAGGTGCGGGAAGGCGTGATCGCCTACAAGATCGCCGCGCATGCCGCTGACATCGCGCGCGGCCGCCCGGGTGCGCGCGACCGCGACGACGCCCTATCGCGCGCGCGTTACGCGTTCGACTGGAACGAGCAGTTCCGCCTGTCGCTCGATCCGGCGCGCGCGCGTGAATTGCACGATGAATCACTGCCCGCCGAGTACTTCAAGAGCGCTGAGTTCTGCGCGATGTGCGGGCCCAAGTTCTGCTCGATGCACATCACGCGCGAGATCGAGCGGAAGGCGGGGCTGCGGGAGCCGGAGAAGAAGCCGACACGCGAAGCCGTGCCGGCGGACTGACGGATTGGTGCCGGGATGGTGTCACCACGCGATTCCGTAGTCCTCGCCGTGGTTTGAGGAGCCGCCCCAAAACGAGCCGTGTTTCCAGTCGAAGAAGATGGCGTTGATGGGGCCCGAGGTGCGGTCCTGGAAGTCGAGCCGGTACCCCATCTCGCGCAGGTCACGGCGCACCCAGGGCGGCGTGTCGGACCGCAGGGTGAGCCGGCCGGGCTGCGATTCGTGGTCGCCGAACGAGTTCCGCATCTGGTAACTCGTGATGTTCGCCGCCTCGACCGCTTCCTGCACGTCCATCCCGAACTCGACCATGTTGAGGAAGCACTGCAGCAGGTTCTGATCCTGCGTGTCACCCCCCTGCACCGCGGACGCCAGGAACGGCTTCCCGTCCTTCAGCGCGAGGCTCGGCGTAAGCGTGACGCGCGGGCGCTTCCCCGGCACGATCACGTTGAATGGATTGTCGAGGGAATCGACGACGAATTGCTGCGCCCGCTGGCTCGCGCCGACCCCGGTGCGGCCCGCGATGACGGCTGGAATCCACCCCCCCGACGGCGTGATCGACACGACCCATCCGGAGGTGTCCGCGGCCTCGATCGACGTCGTGCCGCGAGTGAACGCTTCGTCGAACGCCGCGAGCGCGGCCCCCTCCAGCGGCTGCTCCTCCGTCTGGCTCCCTCCGCCGGACGTCGCTGGGGTGCGCGCCGGCGGGGGCCAGCCGCGGAGCAGGTCCAGGTAGGGGTTCGTCCCCCCCTGGAAGGGATAAGGATCGCCCGGCTTGATGCCCGGATCGTTGCGGTCGGGATTGATCAGGTGCGCCCGCTGCCGCGCGTAGTCCTTCGAGAGCAAGCCCCGGATCGGCTCTTCCGGCGGGAACGCCGGGTCGCCGTAGTAGAAGTCGCGGTCCGCGAACGCGAGGCTCATCGCCTGGTACACGGTGTGGATGTAGCGCACGCTGTTGTAGCCCATCGCCTTGAGATCGAAGTTCTCGAGGATATTCAGCGCCTCGAGCATCGCCGGGCCCTGCGACCACGGCTGTAGCTTGTAGACGTCGATCCCGCGATACGTGGCCATGACGGGCTCTTCGATTTTAACTTTCCAGCTCGCCAGGTCCTGCAGCGTGATGAGCCCCCCTTCCTCCCGTATTCCCCGGACGAATTCCTGCGCGATGTCGCCCTTGTAGAACCGGTCGTAGGCGGCCAGGATCGCGTCCCGCCGGCTCTTGCCCTGGCGCAGCGCCTGCTGTTCGGCGTCGACCAACTTCCGCAGCGTGGCGGCGAGGTCCGCCTGCCGAAAGATCTCTCCCGCCTCGGGCGCTTCGCGCGCTTCCCCGGCATGCGGCAGCATGACGGCACTCGAGTAGCGCCAGCGCTTGAGCCAGCCTTTGTTGCGCTCGATCGAGTTGGCCGTCTCTTCTTCGATGGGGTAGCCGTCGGCCATGCGGATCGCCGGCTCGAGCACGTCGCGCAGACTCAGTTTCCCGTACTCGGCGAGCATCGTCATGCGGCCGCCCGGTGTGCCCGGGGTGATGGCGGCGAGCGGCCCGTACTCGGGCGGGAAGCGCATCCCTTTGGAGCGGTAGAAGGCCGGCGTGGCGCCGGTGGGCGCGACGCCGAGGGCGTTGACCGCGATGACCTTCTTGGTCTGCGGGTTGTAGATGAGCGCCTGGG
>QHTS01000373.1 GCA_003220905.1 Gemmatimonadota bacterium
TCTGCGGGTGTGGCCCGTGGCGGCGGCGTACATCGCCGCGATGGTCGTGCTCGCCCTGCACCTGTACCACGGCACGTGGAGCGCGCTGCAGACGCTCGGGCTCAACCGGCCGCCGACCGGCCGCTGGCGGCGTGGTGCGGCGGCCGCCATCGCGGTGCTGATTGCGGGTGGGTACATCTCCATTCCGGTGGCGGTCCTCGCCGGGATGCTGCACTGACCATGGAGCTGCGCTCCCACATCCCCGACGGGCCGCTCGCAGCGAAGTGGGAACGGCACCGGTCCGAGATCAAGCTCGTCAACCCGGCGAACAAACTGAAGCATCACATCCTCGTGGTGGGCTCGGGGTTGGCGGGCGCCTCCGCCGCCGCGTCGCTCGCCGAGCTCGGGTACCGGGTATCCTGCTTCTGCTTCCAGGATTCTGCGCGGCGGGCGCACTCGATCGCGGCGCAGGGCGGGATCAACGCCGCCAAGAACTACCAAAACGACGGCGACTCGGTGTTCCGACTGTTCTACGACACGATCAAGGGCGGCGACTTCCGCGCGCGCGAGGCCAACGTGTATCGGCTGGCAGAGGTCAGCGCCCGCATCATCGACCAGTGCACGGCCCAGGGTGTCCCGTTCGCGCGCGAGTACGGCGGCCTGCTGGCGAACCGCTCCTTCGGAGGGGTCCAGGTCGCGCGCACCTTTTACGCGCGCGGCCAGACCGGCCAGCAGCTGCTGCTCGGCGCCTATCAGGCGTTGTCGCGGCAGATCGGCATCGGCACGGTCCAGATGACCCCGCGCGCCGAGATGCTCGACCTGGTGGTGATCGACGGCCGTGCGCGCGGCATCATCGTGCGCGATCTGGTGACGGGTGCCGTGACCGCGCATGCAGGCGACGCGGTGGTCCTCGCGACCGGTGGCTACTCGAACGTCTACTACCTGTCGACCAACGCGAAGGGCTGCAACGTCACCGCCATCTGGCGCGCGTACAAGCGCGGCGCCACGTTCGCGAACCCCTGCTTTACCCAGATTGACGTTGATGAGCGAGTCGCTTCGCAACGACGGCCGCATCTGGGTACCCAAGAAGAAGGGCGATACGCGGCCGCCGCATCAGATTCCGGAGGAGGAGCGGGATTATTACCTCGAACGGCTGTACCCGAGCTACGGGAACCTCGCGCCGCGGGACATCGCCTCGCGGCGTGCCAAGGAAGTGTGCGACGAGGGGCGCGGTGTGGGCCCGGGGAGAGGCGGCCACGGCGTGTATCTGGACTTCCGCGACGCCATCGCGCGCCTGGGCCGTCCAGTGATCGCCGAGCGCTACGGTAACCTGTTCGAGATGTACCAGCGCATCACGGGGGAAGACCCGTTCCAAGTGCCGATGCGGATTTACCCCGCCCCGCACTACACAATGGGCGGCCTGTGGGTTGACTACAACCTGATGACCACGCTCGACGGCCTGTACGCCATCGGCGAGGCGAACTTCTCCGACCACGGCGCGAACCGGCTGGGAGCGAGCGCGCTCATGCAAGGGCTCGCCGACGGCTACTTCATCCTGCCGTACACCATCGGCGACTATCTCGCGCACGCGAAGCCCGCCAAAGTCGATCCCCAGCATCCGGGGTTCCGCCACGTCCAGGGCGAAGTGGACGAGCAGGTCCGGCGACTGCTCGCCGCGAGCGGCCGGAAGACGGTGGACGCGTTCCACCGCGAGCTCGGCCGCGTGATGTGGGACAAGTGCGGGATGTCCCGGAATGCCGCGGGACTCAAGGAGGCGATCGGGCGGATCGGCGCCCTGCGCGACGAGTTCTGGAGAGACGTCTACGTGGGTGGAAGAGGCGAGGACTTGAACCAGTCGCTCGAGCACGCCGGCCGGGTCGCCGACTTCTTCGAGTTCGCCGAGCTGATGTGCCACGACGCCCTGCACCGCGAGGAGTCGTGCGGCTGCCACTTCCGCGAGGAGTACCAGACGCCGGAAGGCGAGGCCAAGCGCGACGATGAGCGCTTCGGCTATGTGGCGGCCTGGGAGTTCGCAGGCGTGGGCAAGGAGCCGGTGCTCCACAAGGAGCCCCTCGCCTTCGAGGCCGTCCACCTCGCGCAGCGGAGCTACAAGTAATGCACCTCACCCTCCACGTCTGGCGGCAGCGCGGGCCGGGGCTTCTGGGTGGCTTCGTCCGATACGCGATGACCGACGTAAGCCCCGACATGTCGTTCCTCGAGATGCTCGACGTGCTCAACCAGCAGCTGCTCGCGCGCAAGGATGATCCGATCGCGTTCGACCACGACTGCCGCGAGGGGATTTGCGGAGCCTGCGGCATGGTGATCAACGGTCGTCCCCATGGGCCGCAGCGCGCCACCACGACCTGTCAGCTGCACATGCGTTCCTTCTCCCATGGCGCCGAGCTGTGGATCGAGCCGTGGCGAGCTCGGGCGTTCCCCGTGATCAAGGATCTCGTGGTGGACCGCGGCGCGTTCGACCGGATCATCCAGGCGGGCGGATTCATCACCGCGCGCACGGGGAGCGCACCGGAAGCGAACTCGCTCCTCGTACGGAAGCCCGACGCCGACCTCGCGATGGACGCCGCGGCCTGCATCGGGTGCGGCGCCTGCGTGGCGGCATGCCCCAACGCGTCGGCCATGCTGTTCGTGGCCGCGAAGGTGTCGCACCTCGGGCTCCTGCCCCAGGGCCAGCCAGAGCGTGACACCCGCGTCGTTACTATGGTGGCCCAAATGGACGCCGAGGGTTTCGGGGCCTGCACCAACCATGGCGAATGCATGGCGGCGTGCCCCAAGGAGATCTCGATCGACTTCATCGCGCAGCTGAATCGGGACTACTGGAAGGCGGTTGTAAGCCGCACGCCGCAAGCCGCACGCAAAGACGGAGGAGATGGCTAGCGAGTTCTTGCGGCTTGCGGCGTACGGGTTGCGACTGTCAAAGCGTCACCGCCGCCATCGTCTCCTTCACCGCCTCGGCAGATTTCTTGAGCGCCGCCTGCTCGTCCGGCGACAGTTTCACTTCCAGGACCTTCTCGAGCCCGCTCCGGCCTAGCTTGCACGGCACTCCGCAGTACATGCCCGACAGCCCGTATTCTCCCTGCAGCCAAGCGGCGCACGGGAGGATGCGCTTCTTGTCGTGCACGATGGCCTCGACCATCTGCACGACGGCCGCCGAGGGCGCGTAGTAGGCGGAGCCCGTCTTCAGGAAGGCGACGATCTCGGCGCCGCCGTTACGGGTCCGCTCCACGATCTTGTCGAGCGTCGGCTTACTGAGGAAGTGGGTGACGGGGATCCCGGCGACGGTCGTGTAGGAGATGAGCGGCACCATCGTGTCGCCGTGTCCGCCGAGCACCATGGCTTGGATGTCTTCGACCGAGGCGTCGAGCGCTTCGGCGAGAAAGGCGCGGAACCGCGCCGTGTCGAGTACGCCCGCCATCCCGATGACGCGCTCCCGCGGGAACCCAGTCACCTGTTTCGTGACCCAGCACATCACGTCGAGCGGGTTCGAGACCACCAGCACCACGGCGCTGGGGCAATGCTGCTTGATCTGGAGGGAGACCTGCTTGACGATGTCGGCGTTGGTGCGGACCAGGTCGTCGCGGCTCATGCCGGGCTTGCGTGCGATGCCGGCGGTGACGACCACGAGCTCGCTGCCCTTGGCGGGTGCGTAATCGTTCGCGCCTACGACCCGGGTGTCGAACGCTTCGATCGGCGCCGACTGCCACTGATCGAGCGCCTTCCCCTGGGGGACGCCCTCGATCACGTCGACGAGGACGACGGTGCGCGCCAGCTCCTGCTCCGCGAGCCGTTGGGCGGCGGTGGCGCCCACGTTGCCGGCGCCGACGACGGTGATTTTGTTCATCATGGGGAGTAAAGCTACGGATGCATTCCCCCTCTCCACAACGTGGAAAGGGGGTCAGGGGGTGAGGTCACCCTCCCCGTGTATG